>VHBT01000052.1 GCA_016871815.1 Candidatus Dependentiae bacterium | reverse complement strand
ATTCGAAATTCCTCGGTATATCGCTTCCCACTCATGGCACCCCCTTGAAGGCCTAAATTTATAGGCTAGGAAGTGTCTAGTAAACCCGGGGCGATTCATTGTTTCTGATTTTCCTCGCTGCAATTATCTATGGCGCACTGTTGCGGCAGGCCCTCGTGGATCTTCTTGAAGTAAATCCAGACGCATCAGAGAATCTTTTTAATGTAATGAATGCCGCTGTCGTAAATGCCGCCAAAACAGTAATTGCTTCACCGTTTTCTTTTGTAAACAATGCGGTTACGACTTTGATTTTTATCGCTTCTTTAGCTTTTGGTATTCTCGTAAGCTATAAAGGGTACCGCAGAGATGATGAGTACCCGGGTTACGGTGAAGCAGACCGTACCAGAAATGCGTGCCAGAAGCAGTTAGAGGAAACTGAGACAGAGTTCTATAAACGGATCAGCGATTTCCATAAAAATCTTGAGGCGGATATAAGAAAAAAAGTTGAGCAGATTCGTGGGCGATGTGAGCAAATTATCAGCACGATCGAGGATCAGAAATTCATGATCAAGCATGCAGAACGAAAATTTAACGAAATTGAAAAAGCAGCCAACGGATGCCTCTCTATGTACCGCGCTGCAAACGAGTTTGTTCGTCACCAGCCTGCTCCAAAGTACTTTAAGCAAAAATTTACACTTGATGACCATTCGTATGAAAATCTTCCCAGGGTAAACGAATCAGATCTGGAAATCGAAAGTCTTCTGAAACACCATGTTCAGCAAATTATGGAGAAACTGAACGCTACAGTGAGCAAGCTAAATAACTTACAACATGAGACGCTCAGCTCACTTCAGGCTGAGCTTGGTGCGATAAGGAAAAAGGCGGTGGATGGAGATAAAACATTTCAAAATACTGATCAATTCTCTAAGCAAAATGAAGAATCATGAATATTTTTTATTTTCTTGTTGCCGTTATTTTTTTCGTTCCAGGGCAGTCTCTTGCTCGAAAGGATAAGCAATCTTGGTTTGAGGTAAGAAACGCATCTAACAAAGCCCCTCAATAAGTGGTGCTGTTTGATAAAACGGAAAGTTACGAAAAAGAGCTGATACTAAATATCGTTGAAAAGTTAAATGACGAGAAAGAGAAGCTTCCAGAGGGCACGCGCGTCAGTTTTTTACCTTCGATAAAGAAACTGGCTACCACGCATCTATATTTACTGACTCTTTTTGCGTTGTTGGAAATCTATCGGTCTTACTGTCTAATAAGCGCGACGTAAAGCTCCGCAAAAAGAAAGAAAATGATCGTATAAATCAATTTTTCATTTCTCAGAACCCAACCTCAGGCACCAATGGTAGTCCGATTGCGGATGCGCTTATATCTATGAGTTGTTCGCAGCTACTTGCAACAACCGCGTCAGAGATAAAACTAATCTTAATCAATGATTTGATTGAAAACCCTGAAAAAGTCCAGCTGGGATCAAAAAAACTCAATGTTGAAGAAGCAAATAAATTGGCAACTGATCTATCCGCAGGGCAAAAATTCTCGATTAAAACAAGCGTGACGGTTCTATACATCCAGCGGCAAAAGAATCTACTCACACAGTCTGGAGAGAGCCTCGAATTATTGTGGAAAAAATTTTTTAGACATCTCGGCGTAATCAGTGAAGTGGCTATCATTAAGATACAATAAATTCGTATGATAAACCTACTTGTAAAAAACTATAAAAAGATTTATTTCTCCTCTCTT
>VHBT01000051.1 GCA_016871815.1 Candidatus Dependentiae bacterium | reverse complement strand
GGTCAATAGGTATGTTGAAAGTGAAAATGAATTAAAGCGCTCTCTTTGGCCCGATTTATCGTAAAAAACAATATGTTTTTTGGTTCTTTTTCTTCCGCTGGTTGCATTTTATCTTGTGTGCTAAACTTTATTTTTAGTTGAGCTTAATTTAAAAGCATAATGATATTTATTTGCACAGATGTTTAGTTTTTTTAAATCAAAGATTTTTTCGTTTTTTTCTTATTTTTCTTCAAAAATTGGCAGTTTTTTTTCGAATTCGCGGCAAGTTGACGAGACCTTTTTCAGCGAACTTGAAGATGTTTTGATCTCTGCTGATGTTGGGTTGGATAAATCTAAGTCCTTAGTTGATTTACTCAAGCAGCAATCGTTGCCAGGTGCTTCAAGTAATGAAATAAAAACTTTATTGCAGAGTATTCTTATCGATCAGCTCAAAAAAGTTGAACAGAAAAAGAAAGAAACCCAAATTACATTAATGGTTGGGATCAATGGTGTTGGTAAAACATCATTTGTTGGAAAATATGCTAAAAAGCTGACAGATCAGGGAAAAAAAGTTTTGATTGTTGCTGCTGACACCTTTCGTGCAGCAGCCGTAGATCAGTTAAGAGTGTGGGCCGATAGAGCGCGGGCATCATTTTTTGATGGTGCTGGAAAAACTGATCCTGCAGCAGTTGTGTTTGATGGATGCCAAAAATTTGTTCATGAACAATTTGATCATATTATCATCGATACTGCAGGGCGCTTGCAGGCAAAAGAGCATCTGATGAAAGAGCTTGAAAAAATTGCAAAAGTCGTTGCAAAGGCTGCAGCGGGACTTGAGTTGTCAACCTGGATCGTAATTGACAGCACTCTTGGCCAGAATTCTTTGGAGCAGGCACGATTATTTAATGAAGTTAGTTTTTTGAGCGGTGTGGTTCTTACCAAGGTTGATAGTTCTTCTCGTGGTGGTATCATATTCTCGATTTGTGATGCATTGCAGGTTCCTGTGATGTATTTGTCTCATGGTGAAGGCGTAGACGATATTACGCAATTTAATGCTGAATCTTATGTGAAAGGAATATTCAATGGCTGAGGTAGCTTCAGACGACCCCGGGCAGACTGTTAGTCGGCAGTTGCGGTCTTTGTTTAATGGTTCTGCGTTAGCAGTTATTGCAGGTATTCAGGAGCGATTGCGCCCTGTGTGTTCAGGTGATCTTGCAGCTCAGCAAGAAGCTTGGTGGTTGCTCGAGTCTGCAACTGGTAGATCTCGAACTCGCTTGGTAGCAGATGGAGCATGTGTGCTTGATGATACGGCACGAAGGTTTGTAGAATACGCTCTTGCAGAGCGGGTTGAAAAGCAAAAGCCAATAGAATATGTTCTTGGGGCTGTCGCTTTTTGTGGATTTGCTTTTGAGGTGGCTGAACCAGTTCTTATTCCACGGCAGGAAACCGAAGAATGGCTTATGGCGTTGGTTAAAACCATGAAAGAAAAAATTCCTTCGAATGTAAAATTTTCCATATTGGATGCGTGCACAGGTTCTGGGTGTATTGGCCTTGTTTTGGCTGCGGCGTTTCCGAATGCTACGGTTATCGGTATTGATGTGAGTGCAGATGCGATTGCCTTAGCGGATCGAAATAAACAGCGATTTGGAATCAACAACATCACCTTTATTAAGTGCTCGGTTGAAGAATTTATTGAAAATACCAATAAAAGCTTTGATTTGATCGTGTCCAACCCTCCATATCTTTCTCGAGATGAGTTTTCGTCGGCATGTGTTGAGTGTCCATCATTGAGGTGGGAGTCGTCGCTTGCGCTTATTGGAGGAGATGATGGGCTCTATTTTTACCGTCATATTCTTTCACGTGCAAGTAAGGTTTT
>VHBT01000050.1 GCA_016871815.1 Candidatus Dependentiae bacterium | reverse complement strand
TTGTTGTGTCGTTAACGATTGCAAATCCAAGTTAGAACGCATCGCCATTTGCGCAATACCTAGATGTGTTCCGTTAGCAATAATGCACGCTTTAACGCAACTATCGTCGCGTTCGCCTTTTTGATAGCGCCCATTGATATGCGTAAAGGCCTCCATGAACTGACAAAGATTATTCACAAAATCAAAGACGTCACTGATGTCAATCGGTGGCAATGTTCGATAAAATGTATGGTCTAATTCTTCATTATCGTCAGGATAAGTTAAGTTCCAGGTTTTTTTACCGTCGACTTCCGTGATTTTAATGTAGGTATTTTCACCGCTCGCAATATTCTCATTAACGATGACATACCATTCTTCGAGTATTTCGATTAATTCATCCAGACGCTTTTCAACATCATCCGATAATTTAACATTATTAAGTTTTTCTATGATTTTTGGCTTATCTTTTTCCCAATCTTTGACGGATTTGATGTCTTCGGTAAACGATTTGAACTGCAAAGTATCATTCAAGTGAATGCGATAAGAAGCAAGTTGCTCACGCAATCGGTGATAAAGAAAAAACTCGTATGCTTTTTTATTCAATTGCTGATTTTTGTAAAGATAAGGATTTGTCTTTGGCGGAATGCATTTTGTCGGCAATTTTTTCTCTTCAATACTATCTACAGAGACATGCTTTGAAAACAAGGCTTGCAACGCTAAGGCATCGTGTAAGACGCTGTTTTTCTTTGAATCACTGCTTAACGCTAACGCGCAAAACAAAGGCTTTAGATTTTTTGTGATGGTTGCATGTTTTTTTGTGATTTGTTGCCAAAATAACCGTTGCCGATACTGTTCTTGATGCATCATATGGGTTTTTATTTTTCGAATCATTTCGCGCGGCATGATTTTATAAGCCTCATTTTCTGCCACTTGCCCAAATTTTTGCTTAAATAAATTTTCTTCATCAAACAAGCCAATCAGTTTTGCATTTTTTTCTTGATCTAAATCGAGTTGCTTTTTTTCATCCAAAAATATTTTTTCGGCTTCTTTTTCTGATTCTGAATAATATTGGTCAATTTTATAAATATACGCTTGCGCAATATTTTCACTGATTTTTTGATAACGCGTATACAGGTAACATAAAAGATATAAATACGCTTTTTCTTCCGGCATACGACGTAATTTGTAGACGGAATAATAGAGAGTCAATCTCCCATAATGATGAATATTATGCTGTGATATCTCTAAGGCAGGCAAGAGGGTTTTTGAGTAATCATAGACATCTTTTCCGAATGCTTGTTTTTCTAATTCATTCTTCATTTGCCGATAATTAAAATTCTTGAGGTCTTGTTTAAAATTCGTCAACAGGTAAAACTTTTCTGTTTCTCGAATAATAGTGGAGAGCTTTTCTCGAATATGTTCTGGAATCTGTTGAGTAATGATATTCGATAGCCGCGATTCTTCTTGTGTAATGGCTGTGCTAATGATGTCTTGCATGATCGTATAGTCAGGCAATAAAAGATTTTCCTTTTCAATCATTGAAATTAAAGCGCGAAAAATCTCTTGCGGGCGATGATAATAGGCTAATAAATCGGTTGCTTTTTTTGATAACAATTGATCTCGGTTTTTCTCATTGTCTTGAATATTTAAAAATTTCAGGATTGATTTTCGAAGTGTTGTTTGGGTATTGCGTGAAGGGAGGGATTCGATGGCTGTATTAGCATCCGCGGGAAAATAGGCATTGAGGATAAAAGAAATATCGCGGTTGACTTCTTTTGCCGTCAGCGTGAAAAGTCGTCGTCGCGCGCGGATATAGCCCCACTGCAAGATAAAATAACATTGACTGGAAAGTGACAATTTCTCAATGTACTGTTGTGCTTCAGATGTCAGGGTAAAATAATACTGCTGTTCGCTTTCATTGAATTTTGGGAGATCATAAAAATCATGATAGTCACTGATATCTAACAACGTTAAACGTTTCGACGCTTTACTCATGCATCATCCTGCATGACCT
>VHBT01000049.1 GCA_016871815.1 Candidatus Dependentiae bacterium | reverse complement strand
GTAAATCTGTAAGCTTGGTATCTACAAACTTATGTACTATGGGGTATTCAGTATACAGTATACCCAAGGCTTTTCCAGCCTTTGCCCAGTCGTTTATTTTATCTATCATAACTATTTCCTTTTTTATTAATAAAATTACTAACTTTTAATATTATGAACTTTTATTGTTTTTAATAAAACATAAAAATAATTTTAATTTTTACAATTCGTTTTTATGTTAGTTTTTTTAAATATCTGGTTTTTAGCTGTTTGAGTTAAAATAAATTTTTAAAATCAAGGTTCTATAAATAATAGAACAATTATTCGCTGTGTGTTATAATTATGTTATAAATAATAGTTAATACAAATAGTAGGTGAAAAGATGGATAAAGGGGACATTGAGGTTCTTCGTAACAAAATCGCAGCTCTTGAATCGAGAATCGACCTGTTAGAGACAGAGTTTTCTTACCTGAACCGCATCTTGATCGATTGCGGGTTCGCTAACGGGATTGAAACATTAAAAATGACGGTAGAAGAAGTCATTTCGGAAAAACTCGACCTTCCCTCAATGAAGATCAACGAGGAAGAGGAGCTCTAAACCTTCTCAAACGCTGAAAACCCCTGCAGGTCTTACTAGCAGGGGTTTTTTGTTTCAAATTGAAAAAATCCGCTTTTCATGGTAAATTTAACCCTCAAACACTAGATATGAGGGTCAAATGGCTAAAATTGTCATCAATCAAGAGCCTGAGGTTGAACTTGCCGATGGTTCTGCGATCAAGCCGATCTGCGAAGAAAACGGGGTCCCGTTCGCTTGCGAAGAGGGGATCTGCGGTACATGCATCGTAGAGGTCAAAGAGGGGAATGAAAACCTATCCCCCATGACTCAGGAAGAGATCGATTTTCTTGGGGAGCAAAATCGGGAGCGCCTCGCTTGCCAGTGCAAGATCTTAAAGGGATTTGTTAAATTAAAATATTAAGGGACAGTAGTTTATGACAACTCAAGCAAAAATACACCGCCAAATGACAATCGAAGAGATTTTATCAGATTTTCCAGAGAAAAGTCAAAAATTGGCACAGGAAATCACCAATACCGGTCTGCACTGCGTTGGGTGCTCAGCATCGACTTGGGAAACGCTAGAAGCGGGCATGCTTGGCCACGGCTATAGCGATGAGGAAATCGAGGGATTGATCTCCCGTTTGAACATCATCTTGGAAGCTCCCATCGATTTAGGGACTGTGACGCTAACGCGTCGTGCAGCGGAAAAGTTCTTGGCGATCTTAAAAGAGGATGGCAAGGAAAGCTGCGGGCTGCGTTTTGGGGATCGTCCGGGAGGATGCAGCGGATTTGAGTATGTATTGGATTATTCAGAGAAGCCCTTAGCAGACGATGTGGTATTTAACCATTATGGCGTTGATCTTCACATCAATCAACAAGCCTTATCCCGTCTGATGGGTTGTGAAATCGACTACGTCGACGGCCTCAATGGATCAGGCTTCAAGATCTCCAACCCGAATGCCAAAGGCTCATGCGGCTGCGGTAAGTCGCAATCTTACTAGCCTCGTCATCAAAGCCGCCTATGGGTGGCTTTGATGGGATTATGTTCTTCTGCTGCCTGGGGCAGCAGAAGCGGACGAACTCGAACTTTTAGGAGATGTTTCAGAGAATTTTTGATACAAATCTACCACCAAATACTCTTTAGATAATTGGTCTCTTTTTTTTTGAAGATCTGATTTGTCAGCAGTAAGTTGTTTTTCTCTTTCGATTCGTGATACTTCCGTTTGAGATGCTGGGACTGCGTGAACTGGTCGTTGGACTGTCTGTAATGATTGATCCACTCGACTAATCTCACTGAGCGTAGCATCAAGCTTCGATTTTATATCGTTCTTTATAGCGGTAAATTCTGAAGTCCATCGCAAACGGTATTGATCTATTAAACTTTGAATGAGCCCCCTGTTTTGAGGTCGATTCATATTCTGCAAAGAAGGGTTTTCAGTTATTCCTTGTTGTATATAGATTGTAGTTTGATAGGTTTTAT
>VHBT01000048.1 GCA_016871815.1 Candidatus Dependentiae bacterium | reverse complement strand
GTGGACACTGGGTCTGTCCCAGTCCACGTAAGATCTGAATGTTCTCTCTTTGTTTTCTCTGAATTAACATTTCAGTTACAATTTCTTCCCAGAAAGAAGACGGTATCTTAGACACTGTGTTGAGCAATATTGACGAATTTGCAAATCAAAAAAAATCGAAAAGATCAAAGACTTTTAAATTTTGAGAAGATCTTTTTAAATAAACTTCCTTTCATTTTGTTGAAGATAATATTTTAACAACTTTGGCCGCTTTTTTTCTTTTAACTTCTTAGAAGTTGAAAATATATAAAGTTGAACTTCTTCCACTTAAAGTTTTTACAACATCAACTTTTTGCCCATATCTTTTTGCAAATTTATGAACATTTAGTGGAATATGACTTTTAGAAATTGTTCTACCATTTTGAGCAGCTACTTCAATATAGCAATTAACTAATTGGGCACCACTAACTTTTTGAGCATTTGATGATTTGATGAGATCAATCATGGCATTTTTATATAAATTCTTCATTTATATTTTTTCCTTTTTTGAAGTTGAAGAAAATTAAAAATATTTTTTTTATTTTTAATTACTTTTAAATTATAATTTAAGTTTTTATTATTTTTACTTGAAGTCCACGTAAATTGCACAAACACGCAAAGAACCTGATACCGTGCTAGACACATAGACGTATCACTACACGAAGCATCAGGTTTAACGTATTTTGCAATGCCTATAATACAACAGGCAAACAATCTGTGTTAATCACCTGTGAAATCCTGCATATCAACGATTGTAAAGATGGACTGAACCGCAATGCTCAAGGAGCAGTGGTTGAGCAACTGTTAGTGAGGTGTGCTCATCAGGATGTCATGACCCATTTGAGTTAAGCCAAAGAAGAGAATAACTGCAATGATCATCCAACGAAGTAAAACGTAAGGGAGATCTTCACTAACGATAATCTCAAACATAAATTCGGCAAACATTGCGAGTAGTGCAACAAAGAGGACTGAGAAGATAAGTTCCATTGAGGAGCTCCTTTCGAGTAAGGGTTTTTTGGGTTATACAAATTTTAAAATCAAGCTAGACAAATTTTACCTGAGAGGTGCTTATCTGTCTGAGTCAATCAATTCGATTTGCTGTTCATCATTGAGGAATGCGCTTAACAAGCAGAAGATCAACATGAAGACAAACAGTGAAATGTCTGGTCGATCGTTGAACAAAGCATATACTGCAAAACCATGAAGAATAACGTGCAAAGCAATTGTGAGCCATTCGGTAATTGATAATCTTTTCATTGAACACCTGCAGTTCTGAAAGGGAGAGGAGATCAAGTCGTTTAACGAGTTGACCCTAAATTGCTGAACTGCACCACATATCATGCAGTGCTTCAGCTGTCTAGCAGTTGTCTACGCAACCGCGATCATCGGAACACATCCACCCACCAAACCACCCTTATCTACCCAACCAAGCTTCAGGCATAGGAAGTGCGGTTGTTGCTGACATATCAAGCAATGACCAATCAATTGCATATTCAGCTGGAGCTTTGGTGGTTTCCTTCTTCGTTGGAGCAGCATCTTTCTTGGTGGCAACTACAACAGTTCCAATGCTATTTCTCCAAGCATTAACATCATCGTTATTTGCAGCATCCAATTGGTATAAGCTTTCAGAAGCAACAAACATTGTGTCAGCATCATAGTGGATGTCTTCACTGCCACCGTGAGCTGCATATCTTACTCTGTTCCCCTTCATGCCAAGAATGAGAAGGGGGAGTAAACCTTTTTGTTCGGTCCATTCGATACGAGCAGTAATCAACTTGGAACCAGCGGTGCTCATGTTATCTTTCCAACCTTGTACGAGTTGGTCAAACATAGGATGAGATTTAGTCATGCACCAAATTGTTTTTACGAGTTTTTTATCTTCACTCATAGGTAAATCCTTTTTTAAGGGGTTGAGGTTTTTTGGTTGTGATTAAATTATAAAACAATTTTTTATAATTTTTACTTGACAATTCAAGTTGAGCTTTGCTAAAACATCTTGGGTTTTGCATTTTGAGTTTTACTAAATTTTGCAAAGAGCTTTCCAATAAATTTTTTATTTTTTAATTTGTATTTTTTATTGGT
>VHBT01000047.1 GCA_016871815.1 Candidatus Dependentiae bacterium | reverse complement strand
CAACGCATCCAGATATACCAATAATCATAAAACCGAAATAAATAGGTTTTTGCCTATTTTGTTGCTTAGGTTTTAATTCATTGGACTGAATTTTTAATTTGTATTTCAATTTATTCAATCGCTCTTATGAATTCTTTCGGTTTATTTGCTGGAACCACTATTTCCAAAGATGGTTCGTTTTGAAACTGCGTAAAACCGCTCTCTAAACTGAGATATACTAGGCATTGGTGATACTTTATGTATCATTCTATGACGATTGGTGAAAACTTGAATAATAAGCTGCGACTTATTATTAAATTTGACCACTCGTCAATTATTTACCATTTGCGATTTTCTTTAGATATCGGCGGCAGTCAAAAATCATTTGGGTCACATACGCAAAAAAGAAACAAGTTAGTCCTCCAGCGAGTCCAGCGATGCTAGAGAAAAAGTATTGCAATCTGTCATCACCGCGACTGTCAAGGAATACCAAAAATGCAATCGCGAAGCCTAGCAAATTAATTGATCCAAAGAAGTAGAAAACAGTTACCCAACCAGAAGTCGTTTCAGATGATGAACCCGATTGACGATTTGTTTTTTCTTTTTGATTGATTTCAAACAGCATCATTTTTTCGCCATCCTCTTCGGTGATTTCCAAGTGCGAACATCGAGGATGTGTTTTATAGTCTTTCAGGTACTGCTTTGCAGCATTTTCATGTGATTGCGCATCTATTTTCTCAGTTTTTGAAAAAACATTCGAACGTGATGAGTTGGTTTCAACTAAATGGTAAATCATGTTTTGAAGGCTGTGACACAAATTGTAATGCATCTATTAAAAAATAATATCCCCGCTTTAATTAATTAGTGAGTCTAGATTTCGACGAACTAAGTGCATAATCTTTGAGGTCTTGGTTTTTTGTTTAATTTTTGGTGTAAATTAAATTTTTTTTACACCAGATAACATTAGTTTTGTTTTGAATTATTATTCTCAAGATAAAAAGCGCATTTTTCAATCAGTGTCACAAGATGGGCTGTCCACAAAAAGCTCAACCAGCAGCAGAAAAAAACTGCAGCTGCTACCAACGACATCTCTTGCGTTTCCCCTCCTGTAAAGCCAGCAGCGATCAATGATATACCGGTTAGCGTGATACTAATTTTTGCAATGATTATTTGTGCTTTTACCCAAATGCTGGGAGAATATCGATTACTTTCAGTTTTTATTTGCTGGACAGGCTGATCAGAATCAGTTATTCCGAGACTTTTATTTATTTCTTGAGACATAAGTTAGTTTTGTTTTTTATACAAACAAGCCAAGAAAAACAATATTGATAAATCCCTGATTGGATCACAAATTAAAAAAAGAGATTTATTATTATTAGCCCGTGCGACAAAGAGCAGCACTATGGAGAGAGCTATTCCAACCATAGAAATCATAGTTGCGGTTTTTAATTTCATATATATTGATAATTTTTGGGTGAACTACGTGAATGATCGAAGTTTTAAGAATATTCTTATTTTCTGAACTGCAGTTCTCGCTTTCGAAACAATTCAGCTTGATGGTAACAAAACCCTCTTCCCTTTTCTCTCTCCCTCCGTCCTCACCTTCGAGCCGTTCTCCTTCAGCCACTTCACCACCGAGGCGTAAGACACCCCTGCGGCCTCGCTGATTCCGATCTGGTTTAGCCCTCGCGGCGCGTTCTTGAGGGCTTCCAGAATCTTGGCGTCGATTTCATGACCGCTCATTCTGGTGCGGCGTTCTTTCTTGGTGGCCGTCTCAAGCCCAACCTCGATCCCCAGCTCCTTACAGATGTGCTGAATCTTCGCGTCAATCTCCGCGATCTTGCCTTCGTACCCCTTTCGCTCAGCCATCAGGGCGACAGGTTATTTCCCGAGATTAGGGCGAGCTTGGCTTCAAGTTCGCGTTTCTGGTCTTCAATGATTTTGTTGATGTCGCTCATTTAGTGTTTGTCTATGTTTTGAAAGCTGGGAATCAGGCGGCAGAGTATGGCGTTGAGTTCAATTTTCAACGGCTCAGTTTTTATGCCGCCGCCAAAGAAGTTGAACAGACCGCGCCGAAGGTGGGTGTCGTTTAGGTTGGCTAGGGTGTATTCAAGCTGAGTTTCACAGTGAAGAATATCGAATATGTTGGCATATTTATAATTCTATATTTTGGATTTACCAACAATCAGAATCCAACGTT
>VHBT01000046.1 GCA_016871815.1 Candidatus Dependentiae bacterium | reverse complement strand
TTACAGTCCATGATAGAATTGTACTTACAGCACCTCTCACAAAAATGCTTACCACGTTTTTCACCGCAAAAGAAAATTCGGTAAAAACAGTTGCGAGTCATACGTTTCATTCGTTTGTAAAAACGTTTGTCAGCCTTGCACTTCTGTATCTTGCAGAAACATCTGAACATCAAATGCGCTCTTATTCATCTGAAGATCTTATCACCACAACACTCAAGGGAAAAAAGGTTATTCTTTCATATCTAATTCCAGTAGCATTAAGAATTTTTGCAACCCTTAACTACATCGCAGGACAAACAAACACCAGCTACGCTGAACTGTTCAAAGCAATTCGAAAGCTCTCACTCAAAGACTTTGCTGACGACAAATCACTTGCAAACATTTTACGCCAATCAGTCAACGTACTTCTCCCGTTATGCTTCTCCTTAGAAGGAAATCTGGGTGAGGAAGGCCAAAGCATCAAGGATAAATTCGATTTTTATAATAACTTTAGTGAGGCGTTCAGCTCTCGTCAAGACGCAGATAGCTCTTACAATCTTGCTAGAAACCTTGTCCTGAGACTCCAACAAACCGAATCCACGAAAGATAATGAGGCAATTGAAAGCCTTAAAAAACTTTTCGGCATATCCGCAGAAGTAACTCCAGACACCCGTAGGCCGTTCAGAGCTGCGGCTGACGCTTTCCGGCTACGCTGTGATGACGCTTCTTTTCATAACGTGAGAACATTTATTCAAAACAGAATCAATGATGATAATTTTTTTCAACAAGATCAAACTAATCGTCAGGGATGGAATGCACTTGCAGCTCTATTTAATTTAAGGCGTTGGTCGTCACGTTCATATTCGACGCCAGCTTCATTTTCGATGCCACCTTTGACAACATATACACCTGAGCAACCATATTCATCTGAGCAATAAAACACTCAGCAGCTAGATAAAAAGAAGGCGGGAACAAAATTGTTCCCGCCTTCTTTTTTATTTTTAATACACACCAAAATTAAAATAACACCACTCGGTTTCGCTTCCCTTTTCTGATTAATTGACTCCCATCACCCGGCATGACAAAAATAAGCGAGCAAACCAACATATTTTGAAAATGAGTAATATATGTACTTACAAACACTTTTAGTAGTTAGCCTCGCTCTTCTGAGTAATCATCTTGTTTCCAATGATTTTTTGGAACAAAGAAAAAGAGAAACCATGAGAGCGATCGCTGATGAAGAAACAGATCCAAGAGCACGCAGAGTCTACCAACAACGAGCTGAACTTTTGGAACGCGATGCAGCCCAAGGAAAACTAACACCGCCCCAAAAAACATCACTAACTCGGGCACCTGAATCAAGTTCCAGCAAACCCATTTCTCACGCTATTGTTTTCACACCTCAAACTCAGCCGAAACAAAAAACCAGCGCTTGGACGCAAACAAAGCGACTTGCTCGTGCTGGATTAAATAAACTGGGCTTTAAACCAAAAACAAAATGAAGCCAACCACGGGTTAAAAACCCTTGGGTATTTAGCAAATTTAAACAAAAAAGAGGGTGCAAGAAACACCCTCTTTTGATAAAAAGCACTTTTTTAATTTTTTAGAACTAATTCAATTTTTTTAATTTATTTACGCTTAAAAGCTTCAGCGAGACTGCCTTCGCTTCAAATTTACTAGATATATTTATTTGTTATTCCAACTAAACTGGCTTGCCTAGCCGTAGCTTTAGCGAAGGAAAAACCGATAAAAAGACTTAAAAATGTTTTTTAGAAAACGCTCTACCAGAACCAGATTTTAAATATTTCTCAAATGCTAAGGCTTTATATTTATTCTCAAAACCAATAAACAAATGTAATGACCACGGTCTATATTTAGAGGTATGTACACACTCACCAAGATTATGATCTTCTAATCGGCGAACAACATCAATAGCGCTACCAACATACCAATGTTCACCATCAATAAATGATTTTATAATATAAACATAATGCATTAATAACACCCTCAAAAAGACCTTGCTTCTTACACAGCCTTCGCTTCAATTTTACTAGATATATTTATTTATTATTCCAACTAAACTGGCTTGCCTAGCCGTAGCTTTAGCGAAATAGTCAAAATTTTTTTGCAACCTCTTACACCAGTCCGCTTGCGCTTAAAAGCTTCAGCGAGACAGCCTTCGCTTCAATTTTACTAGATATATTTATTTATTATTCCAACTAAACTGGCTTGCCTAGCCGTAGCTTTAGCGAAATAGTCAAAATTTTTTTGCAACCTC
>VHBT01000045.1 GCA_016871815.1 Candidatus Dependentiae bacterium | reverse complement strand
GGATGATTCATCATTTTTTTAGCGAATTCAATTTGCTCATCCGAGAATTTCTGTAAAATAGTGCAATCGATCTTATCTGGCAAGAGTGTTCTGGGGTCAATCTCACCTCGGCGTAATTCGTGTACTTTCGTTAGCACATAATGCAGATAAACTCTGGGGTTAATCGTATTTAAAACACAACTGAGTACAAGACTATAGAATAACGCATGGACTTTTCCGCTATTCTTATTGCCGATGAATAACCAGTTACGCCGCCCTAAAGCAATTTCTCTAATTTTACGCTCTACGCCATTGGTATCAATTTCTGCTGTACCGTGGCGCGTATAAGCAATCAAATACGGCCATTGATTAAAAAAATAAGTGATGGCGTCGCCAAGTTTACTCTTCGGTGGAATCTGTGGTCTTTGTTGGCATAACCATCGCTTTATTTCTTTTAGAATAGGATAAGCTATTTTTTGTCGTAATCGTTTGCGCGTATGAAAGGTGGCGTTGCCGTCTTTTAGTCGGGCCTCGAGCGCGTAAATCGGCTTTAAACGTTCAATCATTTCTGCAGCAATGCCTTGTTTGTCATTGCTAATTTTAATAATGTCAGCAAATTTTCGTCGCGCATGCGTAATGCAACCTAAGCCTATGATGGTGGTGCGTTTATGTAATTTTTTGTAACCCGCGTATCCATCGGTTTGTAACAAGCCAATGAAATTTCGTAACCGCTCTTCAGCTACTTTGCCTGCTCGTGTTTCGCTAAATTCAAACACGACAAGTTTCATTAAGCGTGCGTAGTAAGTCCAGATATAACCTTTTTTATTGGTTTTCAACACCTTGACCGGCGTCTCATCCACCTGCAAATAAGGGCTTTTCAAGATGGCCCACAAAGCGTCGTAGAGCGGCATCAACCCTTCGCCCGACTGCATTACCCAATTGCCCAAGGTATTGTCAGGGATAGCAAGCTGATGATCTCGCATCAATTTGGATTGCCGATACAGCGGAAGATGCGCATGATACTTCCCAATTAAAATATCCGCCAATAAACTTGCCCCCGCAGCCGCTTTTGGAATGGGTGCGGGAGGTTTATCCGCCATCACGATGGTGTCGCATTGTCGGCAACCGTATTTCAATCGCACATGTTCAATCACACAATAGCGTGTCGGAATGATTTCGACTTGTTCAGAAACTTCTTCGCCAATCTTGTGTAAGGCTTCCTGGCAACAAGCGCAGTGTCGTTGGGTTTCTGATAAATCATGAATGACGGTATGTCGCGGCAACTCAGAAGTATCAAAGCGATTGCCGCGCGGTTTTCGAGTGCGCTGGTGAGCGGCAACCGTGTGAACCGAAGAGGAGTTTTCTTCGAGAGGATCTGTTTTGCTGACTTCACTTTTTTTATCAAATTGATTTTTCTGTTGCAAAGCCAGCTTTTCTTTGAGTCGCGCAATTTCTTCTTCTAACGTTAAAACACGCTCCCTCAACGTAATAATTTCAATTTCGTGTAGGGCGTAGGTCGCTTGCAAAACAGAAAAATCATCAGCATTCATTGAAATTTTTAACATCCATTGGTATGTGGAAATTATACCACAAGCAATATAAAAATGCTTATTTTACAGATGTTTTTTTCTTTTTTTAGCGAAAATAATCAGCTAAATTTCGAGTAATTTAATTCTTTCCAATCTCGCATTTTCTGCCACTCCAAACCTGCTAACAACCAGCTCAATTCGTCTGTATTGATTTCCATTACGCCGGATTTATCATTGAATTTCATTGCAAATCGTCCAGCCTCCAAACGCTTGTACAACAGCACAAACCCATTTTTATGCCAGGATAAGCATTTGACTTTGTCGTGATGGCGATTGAAAAATAAATAGACCCCATCTTTAGGGGACTGCTTTATTTCGCTCATGATCATTGCACTTAAACCATCGATAGAACGACGAAAATCAATCGCGGATCGATATACCCAAATCTTCCTACCGTATAATTGTAGTTGCATGACAAATCTCCACAATAAAAGAAATCAAACGATCTTCAGGCAACAACACGCATAATTGTGTTTGGTTAGGCAGCGTCATTGTCAGCGATATTTTTTCCAGATCCACTTTTTCCATTGATGACGACGACATTAAAGGTGAAAAATTTCCAAAAGATCCTTGGAGAAACTCTCGATACCACCCGTGAAAACTTCCTTCAGAAAGTCCATTCACTCGACAAAATTCACTTTTACGTAAGCCAGAACTCTTCCAAGATAAACAAAATTCTCTTTTTTCTGCTTCACTAAAATGACGTTTCGATTTTTTGTTTGCGATCGATTCGCTGGATATTGAGGACATGATTAGCTCCATATTTGTTAAAACACAGGAGCATGATCGAAAAAATTATCAAAACATAGGTGGGATTTTTGGGGGCTTACCATGTTTA
>VHBT01000044.1 GCA_016871815.1 Candidatus Dependentiae bacterium | reverse complement strand
CTTTGTTGACGATAGGAATAATGTGTAAATTTTGCTCAAAAGCGAGGTAAAAATTTGCCATAGTTTGCGCTTGAATTCCTTGCGCCGCATCAACAAGCAGTAGTGCTCCTTGGCATGCATACAGCGATCGTGAGACTTCATAGCTAAAATCTACGTGTCCCGGAGTGTCAATCAGGTTCAAGAGGTAGATTTCGCCTTTGTATTCATAAAAAAGCGAAGCAGTCTGAGCTTTTACGGTAATTCCGCGTTCGCGTTCGACTTGTAATTTATCAAGAACTTGTTCGTTTTTTGTGCGATCAGAAATCGTTCCACACACTTCAAGTAAGCGATCGGCAAGGGTTGATTTGCCATGATCGATATGAGCAATGATGGAAAAGTTTCTAATGCGTGAAGTTGGAAAAGATTTTAAATCGAGTTGGGCAATATTCATTTGCATGGTAATCAGTGTGCTCCGTTACATAGATTTTGGTTTACTGAGTCCGAGCAGCTCAAGACACAGGTCGAGTGTACGATTTACCGCCGAAACGATAAGTAAGTTATTTTTTGTGGTTGCAATGTCGTCAGGAATAATAATTTTAGTGTGTGAATAAAAATTGTGAAATGCAGCTGCCAGTTCATATGCATAATATGCCAGCATGTGTGTTTGATTGTTAAATTCGATTGCTTCGAGCAGTGATCTGAGTGTTGCAATTTTTTTAATTAAATTATGTGCGGTTGATGGAATGTGTGTCATGTCTGCAAGTGTAGTTGCAGGTTGGCTTTCAAGTTCTTTAACAAACGCTGCAAGTTGCGAGTCTGCGTCAGCTGCTTTTTGGAGCAAGCTGTGCGTTCTGACAAATGCGTAGTGAATGTAGTAAACAGGATTTTCATCATTTTGTTTGAGCGCTTGTTCCAAATCAAGTTCAAGATGAGCATCTGCCTTGCGGTTTAAAAAGAAGTAGCGCGCAACATCTCGGCCAACAATTTTGATGACATCGCTGAGTTGTTCAAAATTTCCAGCACGTTTTGACATGCGCACATAGGCATCATTTTTTTTCATGAGCACCAGCTGGTAAATAAGGCAGGTGAATTTGGAAATATCACATCCAAGTGCTTTGAGTGCTGCATTTCGTGGAGTCACGTAGCCGTGGTGGTCTTGACCCAAAATGTTAATAAGTTTGTCATATCCCTGAGAAAAATTATCAAAATAGTAGGCGGTGTCGGGTGCAAGATAGGTCATATCGCCGTCGGCTTTGCGGAGCACGCGGTCTTTGTCGTCGCCAAAATCGGTCGATCGGAGCCACAATGCGCCATCAGCTTGGTAGGTAAATCCTTTTTCTGAAAGAGCTGCAACAGCAGCGGCAACTTTTCCGCTTTCGTACATGCTTTTTTCTGAAGTGAAATGGTCAAATGTCACGCCGTAATCAGCAAGGTTGCTTTTGATCAACGCGAGCATAGCGGTTTTTGCATACTGAGCGAAAAATTCTGCAGGTGCATTTTCGTGCGCATTTCCTTCTTGTTCAAAAAGTGTTTGAGCGGTTTTGATAAGGTATTCACCAGCGTATCCACCTTCGGGAAATGCTTCTTTTATCCCGAGTTGTTCAAGGTAGCGGTTGCGGAGTGAGGCACCGAGCTTGTTAATTTGGTTTCCTGCATCGTTGATATAAAATTCTCTGGTTACTTGATGCCCAACAAACGAAAAAACAGATGCCAAAACGTCACCAATAATTGCGTTTCTGCCATGAGCAAGGTGCAACGGTCCGGTTGGATTTGCGCTCACAAATTCGATAAGTACTCGTTTTGAAGTGAGTTCTTTTGGTCTAAAAAAATCACGTGGCGCTGAAATAATGTTAGAAAGCAGCCAGGTCCAATCGGCCCCAGAGAGAGAAAAGTTTAAAAAGCCTGGGCCCGCCAAGGTTACAGAACCAAAAAGGGATGCAAGTTCAGGCGTTGAAGTCCCCACTTTGACGAGTTCGTCTTTGAGTGCGGTTGCAACATCACGTGGATTTTTTTTGAGTATTTTTGAAATTTGAAGCGCAATGGTGGTGCTTACATCCCCGTGGGACGAATCTTTGTCGGTATTCAAGATTAGTTCAACACGTGGTAAATCCTGCGGGTTTTCCGGAAAAAAGAGCGCTTGAGCTGCATCTTGGATAGTTTTTTTGATGATAATGAGAATATCTGTGGTCAGCATAAATGAATTTTTTGGTTATAAATGGAGACAATATCCCAAAGGATATCAGCAAAAACCAATCTTTGCCACGTCTTGCGCGCTTAATTTTTAGCTATGGAGGATTGGTTTTTGACAGGGAGCATTGGTTTTAGAATTGATTTTTCTAAAAAAAGGCAAAAAACAATTGGTTTAAAGAAAAAAATGATTTTTTGCGCTTTCGGCGTAAGATAGTTTTTTGTAGCAAGATAAATATTTATTAAAACAAGGAAAAAATATATGAAATATTTACTTTTAGTTGTCCTTGCTTTGGGGTTCGGCCTTGGTGCGCATGAGCCAAAAGCGGTGCGGATCAGCAAAATTGAGGTCAAAAGCGCGGTTACTGCGCAATTATCACCAGACAGAAGCGATCTAGTTATTTTTGCGAATGACGATTTTGTGGCGCTTGAAACGCAATTTAAATCAAAAAGATCATTCAACGACGCTGTGCAGACAAAAAATCCA
>VHBT01000043.1 GCA_016871815.1 Candidatus Dependentiae bacterium | reverse complement strand
GCGCAAGCCGCGCGTGTTGAGTCCCCTATTGGGAAAACCCGCCGCATTCGGATTTTGAGGTTCGGCGTTTTGTTGATTTTTAGCTTCCTCTAATTGCTTTTTCATACTCGTAATTTCTTGCGTCAGCACATCGACTTGATGCTGTAAATCCGTTTGTGATTGCGTTGAGGTCTCATTTTGTTTTGAAAGATTTTCAAGCTGATGTTGCAGACGTTGTTGCTCATCTTCAGACGTTTTTAATTGATTTTGTGTTTCTTCAATCCAAATCGATTCTTGATCCACTTTATCAGCGGGATTCACCAGATCAATTTTCTCAAAACTATCTTTTTCAGCTACTTTTTTAGTGCTACTTGATGATGTAAAGAAAAACATGGACAGTATAATCAATACACCAGCGCCCAATATTACGCCAAGCGCAATCAATTGCTGTTTTTTAATTTGATGTTTCTTAAGCATTATCACTCTCCTTGTAAAGGATGGTAGAATCATGAGGTGCAACCGTCATTTCTTGCAACGCAATACCACGATCCTTGGCTTGATAAAATTCACGTTCGGTCAAATTGATGGGTTGATCCGTACGATTAATAATTTGATACACTTCGCCTTTGATTTGTTTTCCTTTATAAAGTGTAAGAGCCTTGATATAGGCAATATCACCTAATTTTCCGTAATTCTTTTCTTTCGTATCCAGATGAATCACTTTATAACCATCCGGTTGACCACCTTCAGCCATACTTTTTAATAAGCGAATCAAAAGTGTTTGATAATTCGAAGACGTCTCCCAGCGTTCGGCTTTTTTAGAACCACTCCCTGCGGGCATTAACATAATCGTTTCAGCAGGCGTATTCACAGGCATCGCCACCACCGTATAGGAATGTCCTGAATGCGTTCGAATCATCAAGGTAAACGATTGTTTGGGCAGCGTACTTTGTGGTTGTAAAAAAAGTTCACCGGTTTCATTATTGATTTGCGTTTGAATATTGCTGTTAGAGAGATATAAATCCGTAATAAAATCTTCATCCACAATAATTTTCGTCATTTCTGACGCGGATATTTGTGCTGTCGTCGAACCATTATCGACGACCGTTCTCGTCTGTAGCGCGAAACTACTAGATGACCAGACACATGATACGGTTAAAGGAATTAAAAACAGTTTTTTAAGCATGGGGAATTACCTCATTCATAGATGATAAATACAAACGACCGTTAACAAAGCGATATTGCAAAAGCAGATGGATGGGTTGCTCTGGCGTTGCATCGCCTCCCACCATACTCATCAATGTGCCATCAATCAGCACTTTCAAATGCTTTTGATCCACATGGATTTGGTTAACAAATAACGCGATACTTAAATGCTCACGTTTAATTTTTTGAGCGGTGGCGATAAGTTCTTTTTTAAGTACGCCAAAATCCTTAGGATCAGCTTGCTGCAAAAAGAGCTCGTTTTGTGCATCGACATTCGATGGATCAACGTTAAAACGTGTCATCGCTAAAAATTCAGAAAATTGATACAAATAGCTTTCAGAAACCGTCTTGTGATCGACCCAAAAACTTTCATTCACGACCGGCGGTGTCACCACGACCGTTTGATGTGTACAAATTTTTAAAATAATGAGCAGTTCAATAAAGGCGAACAACAACCCCCCTATCCCAAAAAATGTCGCCAAATTTCGCTCTTGCAAGAGCTTTTGACGCAAAGTATCAGCAATTCTTTTTTTCATACATTTATCCTAAGTAAAAACGTTGATTAGAAGGTGGTGTTACATAAAAAACTGTAAATGCTGGCAAGTGCCAATAAGCCAGTGCTTTTAAATAGGAAAGCCCCTGCTCGCCTTTTAGTTTTTTAATACCAATAAGCGCGCCTACAAAAAATATGATCCCAAGCAACGGCATGCCTATAAAAATAAAAAATAGACAAGGAACTACCGACAAAATAAATTCATCAAGCGTAAAAAATAATATTTTTACAGGTGCATCTAAATGCTTAGGGATGTAATATTTATCCATGATTCAAACTCAATAAAATGCTGGTAAAATGTTGGTAATCGCAATGGTAATAACCAGAACACCGAGAAACATCATGACGTTTTTGGTTTTAATATACATAGCTGCTGCTAAAGCAAAATCAATTAAAATCAACCACTTTCGTCCACTACCTTCTAATGTTTCTTTCATATCATCCGTTGTTCCTTCCAAAAGATCAGTCGCAAGAGCCTGTCGACATCCAAGCATCACGGTCAGTACCAACATGACTTTTAACCAGATTTTTGTTTTTTCTGATGTAAAAAAATTCGTTACCTGCTTAAATGATTTCTTAAGAGTTTTCATGAGATGGGTTCTCCTTGGTTTCAGTGGTTGTATGGGTGAGAACAGGACAAGGAGCTTGTTCGTTCCCACAAAATTCATATTTTTTCGGTGCATCTTCAGTCGCTTTCTTTTGTGTCACCGCATAAGTTTTACTCGTTTGATCCACTAAATTTTTTTGTCGCTCTAAATCTGCATTCTGACAAGCTGATAACAAGAGTGATATCGCAAGTCCCGTTATGACTGTTATATGCCGCATGGTCACCTCTTAAATTAAATTTGAGAGCTTGATATAAACATTCTATTGATCCCCACCAATAGATGTGTTATCTCGTTTTTCTCGCTCTCAAAACCGTTAAAATTAATTACCTTTCTAAATCGCTCTTGTTTTCCAATAATCATTAAATGACACGTCTTTACCCATTAAGGATT
>VHBT01000042.1 GCA_016871815.1 Candidatus Dependentiae bacterium | reverse complement strand
CGTGACCATCAAAGGAAATAAGCAAGGACTTTGGCATGATTTTCAGACAGGGGAAGGTGGTGATATGTTGCGTCTTTTTGCAGAGCAACGAGGCTTAACAAGCGCGACAGATTACCCGCAATTGCTTGGTGAAGCGAGTCGTTATATGGGCATCGATTTAACTAAACATCTATCGTCAGTGTCATCAAAAAAAGCGCAACAAAAAGGACAACAACAGGATAAAAGTGACCCCAAAAATTGGACGGATTATCAGAAAAAACAAGTGGCGAAGGCGAATAAGTTGGCTCGAGAAAGTCTGCCGATCAAAGGTACGTTAGTTGAAAATTATTTAAAAGAGCACCGTAAAATTGATCTAAAAAACTGGCCAGAGAACGTAAGATTTCATCCGAATATTTATTGCGCGATAAACAAAAAATCCACTCCTGCGATGTTATTAGTAGGCAAAGATAAAGCAGGTAATGTTCAGGTCGTGCAGGCGACATTTTTAGATCAGGCTACGAAAAATAAACC
Source organism: Candidatus Dependentiae bacterium (assembly GCA_016871815.1). Taxonomy (NCBI): domain Bacteria; species Candidatus Babelota bacterium. The sequence goes on along the minus strand of VHBT01000042.1, from coordinate 2,323 downwards.
TCAAAAATTACCCGTTTCTAAGCAAACCATCGGCGTTATTAGCGGTGCTGCTGTGCATTTATCGCTATCAAAAGAAGGTGAAAAATCGGTTGATGAGACTACCAAATCGTATATCGCCGAAGGCGCTGAAACAGGCTTGAGCGCTCTCATGGCTGATCAAAAAAATGAAGTTAAAGTAACACTCGGGCAATCCAATTTTCTTTCAACTCATAAGCTGAATCTTCAGAAAAATGTAGTATTTTGTTTTGATCATGATGCTAAAAGTTCACCTGAAAATCGCTTTAAGGAACAAGCCAATAAGTTGCAATCAGAAGGCAAAACTGTGACGTACTTGAAGCCTGAAGCAATTGGGCATGATCTTAATGACGTCCTCAAAGAGAAGGGGGTAGAACATCTTAAAACCCTATTAGTAGAAGAGAAAAGCTTTACCTCCGACACCCAAAAAATGAGTCACTCAAAAGAAGAAATGACACGTCAAACGCTTATAAAAACAGGCAATAAGCGACAGGCTATGAATCGTGCCTTGGCACAACAAAAGGCTGCTGAATTACCTGTAAAACAACTCAATCCTACCAGAAGTTTTGATCGCGAAATGGGCCATTAATCCTCATTAATATCTAACAGTCCATTGGCCTTTGCCTCCGATTTTTCCTTAATCATTTTGATTTCAGCCTTAACATCGGGATACTTTCCGTCCAGAATTTTTTCAAATAGAACGCGCGATAGCACACGACTTTCGAGTGACCACGACAACAAATTTTTCCATAAAGTGCGTTGCTTTTCTTCAGAAAAAATTGAGGAATTTTCGCCACCACCGTTTTTATTTTGATCGGTTAAATCTTCTAATTCCATGCCCATTTCAACCAATTTACGAATGTACTGAGAGACTGAAATCTGTTGTTTTTTAGCGCCAACTTTGAGTTTTTCATGAAGTTGTTCCGGTAAAGATATGCAATATTGACCCATTTTCCCCGCCTTAAAGTTATATAAAAATCATATAAGATCAAGTTTATCACTATATATAAGTTTATAAAAGATATATATTTTTTATATAGTCATATTGTAAGTTGTTGAAAAATATATGCCATATTAAAATTATCTAGTCATATGTTTTTTATATAATCCCCCGCAAAATTTATACCTCGCTCACAAAAAGAGCAAATTAATGTAACTTATTGAATTTAATAGAAAATGTGTGTGCAACGTTAGTTGCGACATGTGTGAGAACTAAAAAACCAACACAACACCCACGACATCACAAAACAGCATCCTCTTATTCATTATTTCAAATAAATTGGAGCTTAAACATTTTTAAAAGTGAAGTTATAAAGAAACGCGATCAGTTTCTTAAATGACAATAAAAAAATATATGATGAACATCCAAAAGAGCAATCAAAATACTTCAGACAATTTAACGACAAATAATTTTTTCATCAACCTATCGCAGTAACATTGAATGAGCGCTACATGATTTCTTTAACAGCAACAAATGAATAAAGTCATTTATCTTTTACATAAAAATCATATTGACATTAAATCTGATTTTGATATGATTTTTTTACCCCACCCGTAGATGTGTTCTCTCAAATTTGGAGAAAACACATGCCTTTAATTAAACCCCATAAAAAAGTTCAAAATGAAACGCTTAAGCTATCCTGCCCAGGTGATTTACTTCGTGAGGTACAGAAATATTGCACCGCATTTCATATTGAGCGACCAGAGGAGTTTTTTGTACAAGCAGCGCAGTATGTGCTTGAGCATGATAAAGATTGGACGCGCTCTAAAAAAAATCGCTTGATTGATCCGCTGCCTGAAATATTGAAATGAGTCGAAACAATTGTTTGACTAAGTCACTTAGTTGTCCGTAAAATCCCTTCTGCATTTGTTAATGCAGGATTATTTTTATTGATTAAGCGAGGAAAATTATGGCTCAAGCAGCAAATGTAGAAAAATTGAAAGCAACGATCGTTGCATTGAAAGATCAAGTGAAAGCACTCAAAGTTCAATTACGCGATGCGAATGCACAAGCAAAAACAGCGGCTAAAGCGGCTAAAACAACGAAAACTGTCGCCAAAGCTAAACCCGTCAAAAAAACAGCCGCTCCTAAAGGAGTGACTAAAAAACCTGCAAAAATAAAGAAGGCTACCGCTAAACCGAAACCGAAAACGAAGAAAGTTAAAGCTGCACCGTCTTCTGCATAAAAGTGTTGGTTATACTCTGTGCGATGGGATTTTTGCCCATCGCACATTCTTTAAGCTTGTCTGTTAGTATGCATCGACAAAAGTCGATGACACGTTTTTTTTAAGGTGTTTTAAAATGAGTG
>VHBT01000041.1 GCA_016871815.1 Candidatus Dependentiae bacterium | reverse complement strand
AGATGTTTCTGCAAGATACAGAAGTGCAAGGCTGACAAACGTTTTTACAAACGAATGAAACGTATGACTCGCAACTGTTTTTACCGAATTTTCTTTTGCGGTGAAAAACGTGGTAAGCATTTTTGTCAGTGGTGCTGTAACTATAATATTATTATCGACTGTCATACTAAAGAATCTATTGTTGCTCAGTAATTGGTCTGTCTGGAGTTCTGGTATCCATGTTATTGATTCACGATGTTTATTAAAGCATTCTACAAATCCTGCCTGCGTGCTTGAAAGTCCAGCAAGCGCGAGCAATAAAACTAATTTTTTTGTATTCATTTTTTTTCCTTTTTTTTAATTATCAGCAGTTATTATTAAGCAGCTTTTGGATATTCTTGAGCTTTAATTGCGCCGATGGCTTCTGCGTACAACCCGCGAACTTTAACCGATGGCAACATGTTTGGTCGTAATAGCACAAGATGAGGTGCAAATGTTCTGACAATAAATGCAATTCGGTCGGCGCGCGACTGGTTTTGGCTCAATCCCTTGAGGGTTGATTCTAAAAACTCGCCAAGTGCATGTTTGAATCCAATTTCTTTGATTCGTGTGTATGCTGCGTAAATGGCTTCTGGATTTTGTCCTGCGTAAAAAATTAAGTATTGGATCATTAGATTCAGATTGCTAGGTTTTGTAACGGCATTTTCCGCCCAGATTGTTGCGTTTGCAAGCACGCAAGAGCCAACGAGCGCAAGTAATTTTTTTGGGCTGCAGTCGCGTTGAATGATTTTGCCTGCCACAGCGGAAAGAATGCTTGCGGTTAAAAGTTCAGCGGGAGAGAAAGGCTTATCTGCGTTTCGGGGAAGCGCTAGCTCGATGATAATGATTTTCCAATCTAGATTGTTTTTGGCATATTCATGAGGGGTATTATTTACGGTTTCTGGAGCGGTTGGTTCAGATTCTTCGGAAGAATGAGACGCTCGGTAAGGGCTAGCAGGTTGTCTACAATTAATGTATGGCTGCATGCCGAAAAAAAATTGTTTTGCGATAATTGCGTTATTTTTTAGCCAAATTGGTGTTGACTCAAGACTTAGTGAGTACAGGCTCAGGGTTATCATGAGTGCGAATATTTTTTTGTTCATAAATTTCCTTTTTTGATATGCGAACAAAGTATATAAATACTCTTCTAGCCTACCTTGTTTTACACGGATTTAAAGTTTTTTTGGCGGTTGGTAGGAATATTGTTTTTTTTAAAAAAAGAGCTCTTTTTTGTGATTCAGGGAGAAAATATAGGCAGTAAAAAGCTGATTTCAGGCTTTTTATTGGGGTTTGATAAGCGCATTGAAGGGTAATGCGGTGACATCTTGCTTGAGTTGGTAACAGATTGGTTTTGTTAATGGTGCTCAATTTATACAATTAGGAGCGAGCAAGAGTCGTTTTTATAAATTGCCTTACATTTACGATTTTTTGCGTAAATGTAAGGCAATTTAATGTTTTTATGATCGAAACAGTTAGAAGGGTGAGTTTTTATTGATTGGCTTTATGGATAAGTTGATCTACGGTCAGTCCTGGTGTTTGTGCACCGTCGAGTGTTCTGAGGGTCACGGTTTGCGAAGTTTCTTCTTGTCCGCCAACAACCAACATCCATGGAACATACTGCATTTGGGCTTTTTTGATTTTTGCCGAAATTTTTTCGTCCGATGAATCAATTTCAGCCCTAATTCCAGCTGCCGATAGGGATTTTACAACGCTTTCAGCATACGCACGTTGTTTTTCGCTGATCGAAAGGACGCGTGCTTGTACCGGAGCCAGCCAAAATGGCAACTTTCCACGTGTATGTTCCAAAATTACCGCCATAAATCGTTCGATAGATCCGATAATTGCTCGGTGGATAGCCACTGGACGGTGTTTTTGGCCATCGGCACCAATAAAGTGGAGATCGAAATTTTCAGGCAAGACAAAGTCGACTTGAATGGTTGAGATAGTCCACTCGCGGTCCATTGCATCGGTAAATTTGATATCAATTTTCGGTCCATAAAATGCACCATCGCCTTCTTCGACCTCAAACGTCAGTCCGAGCGATTCTAATGCTTCTTTGAGTGCTTGAGTTGCTTTGTTCCAGTTTTCTGTATTTCCGGGAGTGTCTTTTGGTCTGGTTGCCAAAACCATTTTGATGTTGGTGAAGTTTTCAAACCAGCTGTAGGCTTTTTGTGCAAGTTTAATCAGTGAAATGATTTCGTCTTTGATTTGTTCTGGAGCGCAAAAAATGTGTGCATCTTCTTGCACAAATGAGCGAACGCGGAACAATCCGTGAAGCGTTCCGGACATTTCGTGCCGGTGGACATGGCCAAATTCAGCGAGCCTGAGTGGGAGCTCTCGGTACGAGCGAGGTCGAGAGTCGTAGTGCAGCATAGCCCCCGGACAGTTCATGGGTTTTACGGCATGCTCTTCGCCTTCGATCACGGTAAGATACATGTTTTGCTTGTAATTTGCGTAGTGACCCGATTGTTTCCACAAGCATGCATTCATGATGTGTGGGGTACGAATTTCGTGGTAATCGAGTTTTTTGAGTTCTTCACGGATGCGATTGACGAGTGTGTTAAAAACGATGGTTCCGTAGTTATGGAAAAAAACCATGCCGGGCGCGTAGTCATGAAATGAAAATAAATCGAGTTGTTTGCCCAGGTTGCGGTGGTCATATTTTTCTGCATCTTGCAGTCGTTGAAAGTATGTATCCATTTCCTGCTGGGTCAAAAAGGCAACACCAGTGATTCGTTGAAGCGCCTGTCCATCACGATCTGCTCGCCAGTATGATCCGGAAATTCCTGTAAGTTTGAAGAAAACAACGTCTTTTGTTGATGCCGTGTGGCCTCCAGCACACAGATCAACAAATTCGCCTTGCGTGTATACGCCTGCAGTTTCACCCTCGATTTGAGTATCGATAATTTCGAGTTTAAATTTGTTATGGCTAAATGTTTTTCTGGCAG
>VHBT01000040.1 GCA_016871815.1 Candidatus Dependentiae bacterium | reverse complement strand
TGGTTTTCATTTTTGCTCAAGGGTTTGAAAAAAAGCTTTTTTATGACGCTATTTCATGCCTGTCGTGGGTGGCGCTTATTAATCAAATAAGTCTTTTTGATGGACTTTTTGTGCCTTGGGTTGTGTGTGGACTAAAGGCTTTTGTTTGGTTGTTGGCCGGTGTTTTTTATTGGATGAATATTCGCATGGAAGTTGTCCATGCGTATGTGCATTTTTTCCTTAATATGCAGCCCGATGAGCCTTTGCATACCAAAATAAATGGGGTTGAATTTCTTAATATTCGTATTTTGTGTAAACGTTTTTTTGCCATTTTAGCCTTTGTTTGTGCGCTGCAAATGGGTACTCGGGCCTACCTTTTGTACCACAAAACCTCAGGTCGACAGCTTCTGTTTACGGTTATTCGCTCGCTGTAAGTGGATTTTTTCGATCTGTAACCAATTAAGGGCGGCGGAAGTGTCTTTTTTTAGAAAAATGCCTTATTTGGCCTGGTTATAAAATAAAAATACGACATTATTTTGTTTTGGTATTCTGAAAGAGATTTTTAAATTTAAAAAAGGATTTTGTATGTTTAAAAAAGCTTTTTTACTCTTTTTTTCTGTGGCTAGTTTTCTTGTCTGTGCGGCTGATGAACCGGTTGTTGAACCTGGTTTAAGTTCTTCAGATGTTCCTGCGGTTGATACTTCAAAGCAAACAGATTATTTGGTTTCAGGGGAATCAATGGTCGGAGTAGCCGGAGCAGAAGGGCTCTTTTTTCCCTATTTTTCTGCAGATGTTTTTGATAAGGCGAATACGATTGTTTCTGTTTCGTACGCAGACCTTTCCTGGGTAAAAGTTGGATACCAACGAGCTGATTTTGGATTAAAAGACAATGTATTTTTTCGGGCAATTAGTGCTGCGTTAAAGCAAAAAAAATCAGTAAATATCGGCTTTCTAGCAACGCATAATCGCCTTGAATCATTTGTTGTACAAATTATTTTTAAAGGGAACGATGCGCCTTCGGTTGCGGTTTATTCGCTCGCTCCTGCGTGTCCTGAGTGGATGGCATCGGTGGTTGCGCTTGGCTTGCATTTTAAATCATCAAACGCTTGGGAGATTCACATCCCGTCGTTTTCTGGGCTTGCAAAAATTGCAGTTGCGCTTGGTGGTGCAGTCTTTGTCAAAAGAAATTGGCAAGTTGTTCGTCATCCCGTGGTTTCGTTTCAATCCTGGCAACAAAAAAGAGAGGATCAAAAAAAAGAAGATGCTCGTCTTGAAAGAGTTGCTGCAAAAAAAGCTCGAATCCAACAAGCCAGACAAGCTGCAGCTGAGCAAAGAAAAGCTGCTGATGATGCGCAAGCAAATCGATTATATGAAAAATTTAATACGGAAAAAACAAGCGACGACGCAGTTTTTGCGGCGGAAGATGCGGTTACTTTGACACCCGATCAAGAAGCAAAAATGAAGAGTCTTTTGCTCAAGCGATCGCGACGAGAGCAGCGCGAAGGGAAAATTATAAATCCTAATATTTTTAAAGCGCTGGCTTCTTACAAAGATGAGGAAATAATAAAACTTAATAGTTTGCATCAATATTTTTATTCTATTGCGCCAAAGCATGCAGGCGATGATGGCGCATTTTCGCCTGAGCAAACCTTAGCGAAAGAGGTTTTAACAAAAGCCTTTAAGTTGGTTGCTGAAAATTTTATAAAAGAAATGATTGAAGGTTTTATTGCTGCTATTAAAGCTCTTGATCAAGATCAATTAAGACTAACAACTGTAGGTTTTCAGGAAAAAATTCTGGAGCTTAAAAAACTTTACGAGCAAATTTGTCGGGATAGCTTTCCAGAAGAAGAAGAAGAGTAATTCTTTAGTTATTTAATCAAGAGGGACCACGAAAAGCGCGGGGTCCCTCTTTTTGCTTTTTGTGAGACTGTGCTGCTTACAAAGTTGTGCTACACTGTGGCGAATATTTTTATTTTTTCTACAAAAGCGCACAAAAATGGAAGTACAAAAAATTCATAATTTGGTAATTATTGGAGCTGGTCCTGCGGGGTTAACGGCTGGGATTTATGCAGGCCGTGCGGGTTTAGAGCCGATTATCATCGAGGGTAATTTACCAGGTGGTCAGCTCATGACAACAACGACCGTTGAAAATTGGCCCGGGGAGATTTCGATTTTTGGTACAGATTTAATGATTAAAGTTCGTGAACATGCGGCAGCGTATGGTGCGCAGTTGGTGAGCGGAACAGTGACTCGAGTGAATTTTGGAAAACCTCCCTTTGAAGTTGCGTTGGATGATGGACAAATTTTTTTTGCAAAATCAATTATTATCGCTAATGGATCGTCACATAAAAAGCTTGGGTGTGCAGGAGAGCAAGAGTATTTTGGCCGGGGTGTAACGGTGTGCGCAACCTGTGATGCGCCATTTTATAAAGGCAAAAAAGTTGTTGTTGTTGGTGGTGGCAACAGCGCGATGACCGAGGCTGAGCATTTAACGCATTTTGCATCACAGGTAACAATTCTTCAGCTGCCTGCAGAAATTACGGCAACAGATCCGATCAAAGATAAAGTATTGGCTCATCCGAATGTTTCTGCGATTTGTAATGCAAAAACAACAGAAATTATTGGCAGTGGTGACGCTGTGACTGGATTGCGTTATCAAAATACTCAAACGGGAGAGATGCATGAAATTTCTTGTGAAGGAGTGTTTGTAGCAATCGGGCTCAATCCGAATACCAGTTTGTATAAAAATCAACTTGAACTCACGTCGTGGGGACATATCAAATTGTTTGGGGCAACAAAAACAAGTGTAGAAGGAATTTTTGCTGCAGGGGATATCGCAGATGGTGTTTATCAGCAAGCAATTAGTTCATCGGGAGACGGCTGCAAGGCTGCGCTTGATGCTCAAAGATATCTTTCAAAGCTCTAAATTTTTATGTAGGTCTTGCGAAATACGCATTGAATCGATATCTATTCAATCGGTCTGAGGGTGGTGAAAATTTTCGTTGGGGTTACAAATATGTACTGGCGTAAATTGAGAGTGATATTAATTTGTATTGTATTAGCGATATCGTCTTTGGGAGCCGTTAATTTTTTGCTGCCAGATGAAACGTATGAAGAAATTAAAAGCTCCGGAATTACTTTTTTGT
>VHBT01000039.1 GCA_016871815.1 Candidatus Dependentiae bacterium | reverse complement strand
AGTGAACTGTTTTTCGACTTGGTTTGCAAAATAATCAAAAAAGACGCTCGCACAACCACTTAACCAAGTTAGAGGAAAATCCTGCGAAGCCAGTATTTATCCAACTGCATCTTTTTCGCAAAAGTGCAGTTGAAACGGAGAAACGGAGAAAAATTTGCCAAAAATGATGCAAAATTAGCTGACTACAGAGAAGAAAAAGTGCAGATGAAAATGAAAAGCAGAAAGCTACAAGAAGCCGCCACACTTAAGCTGGTAAGGGGATAAGAAAAATTGCAAAAACCTACGGGAGACTTGGTTTGCAATGAGGCTACTGGCGGAGCAAATGACCCCATTTGCGAACCACTCTCGCAATTTTTGAGACCTTGATTTATATGGCTCCAAAGGCACTTTTCATATCAACCGAAAAGTTCGAAACCGATTCAAGCGAAGATGTGGGTGATACCTTTTACGAACTAAAATCTTTTTAGTTGTTCTTGGCTTAGTTGAGCAACTTCTGTTCCCAAAATTTTTGCATTTGGTTTTGGATAAAATAAATCATCTTTATCTGGTTTGCAGAATTGTTTTCCCTGAATAGTAGTTATAATTTTGTCAAATCTTTGACGTGGAATTTGAAAGGTATATTCATTCACATGAGTAAAAGAATGATCAACATCTGCTGGAAGATTATGACTAAAATCATTTCGGCTTATTGCAGCTTCAACTCCATTTTGAGCAAAAAAATCTACTACTTTTTCACCGGTAACATCACCAAGATAAATTGAAATTCGGCAATTATTTCCATCAAAAGAAGCTCGATTGATTTTGTTAGTATTGGGTAGTGAAGAATTGATTGCACCGATAACACCTTCAGCTCCTGAAACTTGTGGCACTTCATGAGAATTTCCCTTGGGAAAATAAGGAGTTGCTTCAAAGAATGGATTTGGCACCAACCCAACTTCCCCAGCTTTACTCAAAAAATAATCACTACTAACAATTTCAAACAAATGTCCAATTTTTTGACGCAAAGCTTTCTCCTCAAGCATGGTGTTATAGCCTAAGCGTTCACCTTCTTGCGGTTGATATCTTCTGATGTGATCAGCCTCACTCTCTACTGGTCGTCCTTCTTTTCTTTGATGAGGAATAGTGTTCAATTCCTCAACACGGCTTGATAATGCTGGTTCAACAAATTGTGATAATAACACCTCATCAGAGCGCAGACCGAAAACTGGATTTTTTACATAACCACCTTCTGCACGAACACGATCAATATTGATCGATTCAATTTCACCTTCAGCCTTTCTTGAACCAACTTCGGTTCTTCCACCAAAAGGGCTTTGATAAACATATGATTGTAACAATTCTTCATGTTGTTCTCTGGTCATTGATGCAAGACGATTTGCCGCTTCATAACCAATAGTTCCGCAATATACATAACCACGATGTTGTTGTGGCTCAGAACTGTTGAAATATTTGTCACTAACAAATTTCAAACCTCTTTCTTCAAAAGCTTTTTTAACTGTAGCAGCAACAATTATTTGTGAATTCCAACCACAGGCAATTGAATTTTGCGTCGCTTCTAAACCATTACGAATCAAGGCCGAAGATGGATCAAAGAAATGCACTAAAGGCGCTTCTTCATCAACTTTTTTTCTTATAGTCAGACACATACCGTGATTACCACCAGTAGTTCCAAAGGCTTCAATCTGATAAGTTTTTTCTAGATCAACACCTTGCTGTTTAGCTTTATCAATATCTTCAATTATATGTCGTTTTAAAGAGCTGTGAATCTGATTATTCTGTAGAAAAATATTTGAGTGTTTCATTGAACCATCTGGTGCTACTAAATCTTCATTTTTTACCGAAACAATTTCATGAAGACGCTGATTAGGGCTTTTCTTGTCTTTCAAATAAGCTAAAATTAGTTCCATGCCTTCAGAACCAATAACATAATTGTCATGTCTTAACTCACCTCTTTCATGACCGTAACCCATAAGACCGCAATCATTCAAAAATTCAGCCATTTTTTGTTGATGAGTTTCTATGTAAGATTTTTTGTCAGCGGATGACTGATAACCAGTAATTAATGCAACATATTCAGGGTTGGATTTTGCCTGATTAGCCATAAATGCTACCGCAGAAACCAATTCTGGTCTTGTATTATCAACTATTTCAACAATTCGCTCTGTAGAAAGAGGTGCAAAACTTTTTAGAGTATAAGGCATAACTTTTATAATAATTTTTTAGTAAAAAAAATCTCGAGCAGCCCCATTCTACCCACTAAAATTAATTTTTCTAATCTAAAAAAGTTCGAAAATCATTTTTATAGAAACCAGTTTGTGTGAATAAAATTTTAAATTCTCCAAATCTCCATTTCATGTACACCGAGTTTTGATCAGCAATATCAAGGCTTTACAAAAGTCCGTTAGAAAAAAATCTCCAAATTTCTCCATTTTTCTCAACAATAAGAAATTCTCCACGAGTTTGCAAAAAGGTTCACCCGCTATGCAGGTATGTTTTCGAGCTTTTTTGAGTGAATGCGACCTTGTTTCTTAGCAAAAATTCTGCCATTTCCTGATTTTAAAAATTTCTCAAAATTCTTGGCTTTTTCTTGCTGCTCAAATGCGATGTAGTTTTTGATTTTCCAAGGAAGAAATTTATTGGTGTGGATTGATTTACCGGAATTGTGTTCGGATAATCTGCGTTTTAGATCTGAAGTGTAGCCTATGTAGAAGCGGTTTGGGTCTGATAGGGAATTTAGGATGTAGGTGTAATACATTTTCTGAGAGGTGAATCAGAATCACTAATGAGTTTGTTGGACTAACCCTTTTACGCACTTTGTGCTACAGCGCGGTCGCTTTCGCTAATCGCTTCAACTCAATTGTGCTTCGCTAAAGTTGCGCTGTAGCGAAGCGTAAGCGAATGGCGGACTTAGGTGAGATGGCGCGCCAGCATTATAAATGCTTGGCGCTTGCAAACGCTTGTTTTTCTAAACTCGCATTGCTCGTTAAGAAAAAGCTACGCTTTTTGTCGAACTCACGAACCGTGAGTAACTCATCTCACTCGCCAAACAAAAAAAGCCAGCTTTTGGCTGGCTTTTTTAATTTGGCGGACAGGGTGAGATTCGAACTCACGGTACGCATGAACGCACGGCAGTTTTCAAGACTGCTGCCTTAAACCGCTCGGCCACCTGTCCATAATAAAATTAAT
>VHBT01000038.1 GCA_016871815.1 Candidatus Dependentiae bacterium | reverse complement strand
CATGTATCCGGATCCGATCGCAACAAAAACACTTTACACCGGGCAGGTAGGATTTATCATCACCGGCATGAAAACCGTTAAAGAAGCGCACATCGGAGATACTTTTTTCGATCCACGACATCCGGTTGCAGCGCTTCCTGGTTTTAAACCAGCAAAACCGATGGTTTTTGCTGGGATCTATCCTGTTGATACCACCGATTTTCAGATCCTTAAAGAATCGATCGAAAAGCTCTGTTTAAATGACCCAAGCATTTCGGTTGAAAAAGAAACATCTGCAGCGCTTGGTTTTGGTTTCCGCTGTGGCTTTTTGGGACTTTTGCATATGGATGTGTTTAAGCAGCGCCTTGAACAAGAATATGACATGAGCATTATCACCACCGCTCCAACCGTGCTGTACAAAATTACGCTCCAAAATGGAGAAATGTTGGATATCGAAAATCCCGCAGACTTTCCGGATCCATCATCGATTGAGACGATTGAAGAGCCAATTATTAATGCATCGATTATGACCCCCAAAGAATACCTTGGCGGCATCATGACACTTGCGCAAGAACGTCGTGGCACACAAAAAGACATGACATACCTTGATGAAGAACGAATTATCTTGCATTACAAACTACCGCTAGCTGAAATTGTTACCGACTTTTATGACACACTCAAGTCGATTACCGCAGGATACGCAAGTTTTGATTACGAAGAAGCAGGCTACGAAGACGCAGACATGGTAAAAATGAATATTTTACTTAACGGCAAACCCGTTGACGCGCTTTCGGTTATCGTGCACAGCGAAAAAGCATTTACCATGGGACGAGAGCTCACCAAAAAGCTCAAAGAAGTTGTTCACCGTCAGCAGTACGAAGTTGCAATTCAAGCTGCAATCGGCGCAAAAGTTATTGCACGTGAAACAATTTCCCCACTGCGAAAAGACGTTACGGCAAAATTGTATGGTGGTGACATCACACGAAAAATGAAGCTTCTTGAAAAACAGAAAAAAGGTAAGAAAAAAATGAAACAAGTTGGTACCGTAGAATTGCCACAAGAGGCGTTCTTTAGCGTACTTAAACGTTAAAAACAGAGGAACTGACCATGAAACGTCGCAAAGGGTTTTACTCAATTTCTGTTGTTGCAAAAATGTTTGAAGTTCACCAGCAAACAATTCGTCTGTACGAAAAAGAGGGGCTTATCACCCCTCATAGGTCAGAAGGAAACACCAGGCAATTTACTGAAGAGGATGTTGACCAACTCGAAAAAATCATTCACCTCACACACAAACTTGGCATTAACCTTGCCGGCGTTGAAATGATTTTAAAACTACAGAAAAAAATCGACCGACTCCAAGGCGAAATCAACAAAGCGTTTGATATGACCAAAGACGAGCTAGAAAAAGATGCCGAAATATTAGCAGTCAGCGCACAAGACGATTCACGTCAATTAATCGCTCTCAAAAAGGGTTCAACTCAGCCAACACCGCTGCTTGAAAAACTCACCGAACGTGCAAAAAAACAATCCATCACAAAGCCCAAAAAGAGCCCTGTCGAACAAGAAATTTCTGATGACCTTAAAATTGATTACGAAGATTTGTAGAACCAAGCCCCAATGAAACGATTACAAAACCTTTTTTCGATCATCTTTTTTTTAGTTATTATTTGGTACTTGCTCAAAGGTATTTTTATTTTCTTTGTTCCAATCGTTATTTTGTACGTTATCTCGCAAATTATCTTTAAAATCTTTGATGCAACCTGGTGGGAAAAACAAAAAAATCACCCTGAAAAACAAGAAAAAAAAAGACGCAAAGACGGCGTAACCGATGATCCAACTATTTTTGATGTGGATTATGAAGAAGAACAGAAATAGTTCTGCAGCACTCGACAATCTTGCCAAAGCAACAAAAGTGTTTGATACTGAACGTATGAATAAACGATAAACAACACTTCGTTTTATACAAGGAGCATCACATGTTTAACTCAATGAACTTTAGAACCCTACTCTTTTTGACGGCACTTTATGGTGTTTTTGCCGGATTTGGCATAATGATTGGTGGAATGAGCGGACTCACCTGGGCGCTTGTCATGTCATCGATTATTAATTTTTTTTCATATTTTTATTCAGACTCAATCGTTCTGCGCATGTATTCGGCAAAACAAGTAACCGAAGAAACTCACCCCGAACTGGTAAACATGGTGACCGATCTGTGTGAAAACGCTCAAATGCCCGTTCCCAGAATTTATATCATTCGAGAAGCCAACGCGAACGCGTTTGCAACTGGTCGCAACCCAGAGAACGCGGCGATTGCATTTACCACCGGAATTTTAAGTACCCTTGATGCCGAAGAACTGAGAGCTGTTGCTGCACACGAGCTTTCACATGTGTTGAATCGCGATATTTTAATCAACTCTATCGCTGCTACCATCGCAATCGCAATTTCGTATGCCGCTGATATGATTCGCTGGTCGCTTTATTTTGGCGGACGAAGAGACGATCGAAATAATAATTGGGGCGCATTACTTCTTGGTGTTATTTTTGCACCAATCATCGCAACACTTATTAAATTAGCGATCTCTCGGTCTCGAGAATTTTTGGCAGATGAATGTGGTGCACAAATCAGCCATTCTCCACTAGCTCTTGCATCTGCACTCGAAAAAATTCACGCCTCTCCTGCGATGAAAGGCGAAGAGTCGTACGCAAGAACGTCAACCGCTCACTTATTTATTTCCAATCCATTCAAAGCATCTTTTTTATTAAATCTCTTTTCCACTCATCCAACACTACAGGAACGCGTCGAACGACTGCGCAAAATGGCTCACTAAAAAAATATTTCAGACTATCTTGATAAAAATCAACCAAAAATAAGATTCTAGAAATTAACCGTATACTTTTTTACGTTTAAAATTATGAATCTTATTTTTTTATTATTACTCACAGGTATTCTATCAATTCATGCGGTTCGAAACGAATCTAGTTTCAGTCCAGAAGAAAGAACTTACTATCAAAAACTCTCCCCTGAATTACAGGCGCTCTATTTAAGCGGAGGTCGCACTATTTCTAGATTTGAAGGTGAAGTAAGAACCACTGAAGCAGCAGGGGCTCGCACATCCGCGGCCGAACATCGCCATGACATAGACCAATCCACAATACTAATAGATAACAATCGTAGATTTTTGGCCCAAATTGAATCAGCAGATCTAGATGAAAATGGAAAACGTTTTTTAAAAGCTCAAGCAACTGAAG
>VHBT01000037.1 GCA_016871815.1 Candidatus Dependentiae bacterium | reverse complement strand
GGACCCCAGAAGAAATTTCCATGCAAAAAGATGTTGAACAATGGAAATCGCCAACCGCACTTTCTGCCGCAGAACGACATTTAATTTTGTTTAACCTTGGATTTTTTTCCACCGCCGAATCGCTCACCGCAAATAACCTGGTCCTTTCGGTGTACAAACATGTCACCAACCCAGAAGCTCGCCAATATTTACTGCGTCAAGCATTCGAAGAAGCAATTCACACTGATACATTTATCTACTGCTGTGATTCACTTGGTCTTGATCCAGACAAAATCTACACCATGTACGAAACCGAACCAGTCATCAAAGCCAAAGACGATTTTGTTGTCAACCTGACCAAGTCAATGCTCGATCCAAATTTTCACACCGAAGGAACAGATCATATTCAAAAATTTCTGCATGATCTGATTGGATATTACGTAATCATGGAAGGTATCTTTTTCTACGCAGGTTTTGCGATGATGCTTGCACTCAAGCGTCAGCAAAAAATGGTTGGTATCGGCCAACAATTTGAGTACATCATGCGTGATGAAAGCATTCACCTGGCATTTGGTTGCGATCTAATTAACACCATTAAATTTGAAAATCCTCAAATTTGGACGGCAGAATTTCAAGCGAATATTCTAGATCTCATTCAGCAAGCCGTTGAACTAGAAAAAGCATATGCTCTCAAAGCGTGCCCCGAAGGAATCGTTGGGATTCATCCAAATCAATTTTGCGCATACGTTGAATACATCGCAGACCGCAGGCTGGAAAGACTTGGCTTACCAAAATTATACAAAACAGAAAATCCGCTACTCTGGATGTCGCAATCAACCGATCTGCCAAAAGAAAAAAACTTCTTTGAAACACGTGTCACCGAGTATCAAAGTGCCGGTGCTCTGAGTTGGGACTAAGCAACTTAACAACAAAAAGGGCTCTGTAAATTACAGAGCCCTTTTTCGCACAAAAGCTCCTAAAATAAGTAGAAAAAGTGCTGAATTTAAAATAAATTTGGAAAAAATAAGACTGAACTTAGACTAATCAATAAAGCACCCCCTCATCCACTAAACGGTAATATATATGTTTAAAAAAATCATATTTCTTTTTTTCGGTTTTATATTTTTCTTGAACCCCGTAAAAGCTGAATCTTTTGATCAATTCAAAACAACCTGGGAAGAGCGAAGCATCTCTCAGAATGAAAAAACGCCTGCTGAAAAAACACAATTTCTACTATTGTTAACCTATTGTGTTATCGGACTAGAAAAAGCAAAAGACCTATCTGATGAAATAAAAATCTCTAAAAATTTTATCTTAGAACCAGGAATTGCCCTCTCTTCAGAAGAAATTGATCAAAGAATCGCCTTTCTTAAAGAAAAAATAACCTTGCTTGCAACCGAATGGGGTCTTCCGGAACCAGAATCACTCGCGCGTAGAGAATTGACATCTTTAAGCAGCAGATAACCTCAAAAAAGGTAAAAAACGGCTCTTTTCTTCTTTTAACAGCTACCCAATCGCTACCAATAATTGTTTCACATAGAATATAAATGTGGTTATTTTATAAAAACAAACACTATTGTTAGGAAAAATATATGAAAATCAAAACTCTTTTTTACCTTTTTGTTGTATTTGTCTATGGAAGCATTATTAATGCCGACTTTGGTCAATTCAAAACTGATATTAATTATCTTAAACAAAATGCATTAACCTATGTTGATACCCGTGAAATGCTTGCAGATGCAATGCAAAGTGATATTCAAACATTCCAAGAAGCGCTTAATTTACTTGCAAACGGGGAACCACTTTTGCCCAGACATGAATGCCACAAAAGAAATGGATCTGTTCTCTCGCCAGCAAAAATTGAAAAGCGAATTGCATATCTTCAAGACGCTCTGTTAGCTTTTGAAGCATAAGACGCCCGTTATTTATTAAAAAAAGCCGATTCATTTTACCGAATCGGCTTTTTTTATTTTTACTTAATTAAAACGCAAAGGTAAATTCGCCACCCCAGGTCATCGCTTTAATCGAACGCATGCCGCCAACTGGAACCTTTACAAATCCACTAAACGATGGCGCAGTAAACCCACCTTTATTTTCTGAAGCAAATGAACCTTTAAAGACAATGTCATGCGTTGACGATTCTTTGATTGATTCAGAAGAGTTAACCACTGAATTATTAAAATCATTATCTTCTGGAATTAATGTATGATCGCCGGTTTTTGAGAAATGATACAACGCAGAAACAGACAATCCATCAACCGGCAAATCGATTGATGAAAACAAACTAAATCGCCATGTACGTGCATGCTGCATTCTCACTCGCCCCTTAGAAAGAAGCAAACAATCTGTTTGAGCTGGATCAGTTTTAAGTCTTCGTGTTTTTGTAATATCACTTAACCACAACATATCAACGCCAACACCAACAGAAACTCGATCATGCACTCCCATTTCTAAACATCCTTTTACCGGAATTCCCCACGATGTATCTGTACCGAATGGAATCGCAAACACATGATTAACATCAGAGTCCACTGAACGCGCAGTTGGAATAACTACCCCAAAGCCAGCCTCAAGTCGAATTCGCTTAATAAAATCAAGTTCCTGCTTAAATCCATGGTTCCAATCGAGCATAATCGTCAAGTCTCCTTGTCCAACCTTACTCCATCGATGCAAATCAAGCTTACCAACTTTCATCGCAAACTCTTTCAACCTGCTAGTAAAACCATTTATGCGCTCTTCACCACCAAGAACATAGGGGTTTGATAGATCTTTCCAATCAACATCATCAACGCTGCATGATTTTATTGGCAGATAAGCCGCGATAGAAAATTTACCCGGGAAAAAATCACCGACAGGGAGAGCTCCTTTTATCCAAAAAGTAACGACGGATTGCTGAAATTTTCCAGAGACCTGAAATTGTCCCCACTCGCCGTCATATGTTTGCTGAACAGGATTTGCAAACCATCGCTCTGGATTTTCTGAGTCCAAAAATGTTGTATGCGAGTCTGCAAGCATCGCCTGCGCCGACTGAATAGGATTATAAATCTTAAGTAAATCAGTTACCTTGCCATCTTCGTCGTACCCTCGCACCGAAGAAAAACCATGCTCAACAAATGCTCCCGCTATAAACGCACGTGATTTTAATGAACTTGAAGGAAAGAAAGCGACATCTTGAGGACGAAAAAAATTAGTTACATATGCGGCATTTATCCTTTGCACCGGTGCCAAAAAAAGAGCTATCACAAAAAGCATCGCTCGAAAAAAAGATTTTTTTTCGATTTTTTTATACCCAGTCATCATGAAATACAACCTTTCTTTTACCTTTTGGCTTTTATGCTCTGTACACATACACATCGCCATTCATGGTCATCACACGAGCACCATCTGCAAAAACTTCTGCTATTTCGCTTATTTGCATATCTTTTTTAAAAATATCAACAGGCGGATGCATCGCATCATCACCAGCACTTCGATCAACCACTTTTACACAGCCACCTGATGCAAGATGTTTTCCTGGCAGGGTATAATAGGTTGCATTACCGGCAACAAACAATTTTCCCAGCAGAT
>VHBT01000036.1 GCA_016871815.1 Candidatus Dependentiae bacterium | reverse complement strand
CGTGTCTGCCTCGTGCTGAAAAACGGTTGCGGCTATCGACCCGCGCAGCTCTCATGTGTTCAACAACTGAAAAAGTTTTTACAAAAGAAATCAGAAAAATACTTGCAAAAAAAAAGCCAACGTCATTGTTTGTTGAGTTATCAAAGCAACGATTTGTGATACAAATTTGTTTTGATGAAAAATTGGACCCAATATTTGTGGTGTATGTAACATCATCAGATCCTCGTGATTTTATTTTTCGATCGATGCAAGGTTGCGCAGATGGCTCTGGACAATCCGGAGAGCGTGCTTTTGGGATTTCTGGTTTACAATTGGGTTTTGGTGCGTTGATCGTAGGCATTGTTGGCACTTGTGCAAAATTTTGTGGGCGAGCCGTTATTGGTTCTGTTTCGTCTTGCGTGCAGCGTCGGTTTGGTGTGTCGGCCCCAGTTGTTGAAGAGCGTGATGGCGATGATATAGAGAGTGCGTCCATAGGCGATGGGGATTCGTCTTTTGCTGGACAGATGTCTCCTTTGCGCTTGACGCAACTTGCAGGTGCGTTTGCTGCGGGGATGAGTTCTAGGCAGTTGTGGTGTGATCAACGGTCTGATGATAAATCTCAATCAAAAATGGATGAGTTGTTAGAATCGTTTGGTCCAGATCGAATTGTGTGGTGTAAAGATGTTGATGCTTCTGGTGATGTCGGATTGCAGGCTGTTGTAGTTGTCGCTACGGCTCAACGGCATGTGCAAGCTATAGCAGGGCAGCCTGCGAGTAAGAGAATACTTTTTATCGATGCATTACGAGTTGATTTATTAAACTCACCAACTTTTTTGGATTTATGTATTAAAAATGAATGGACCTTGTGGATTCAGCAGTCGTATGTGGGAAGAAATGGTGTTGTTGAGAAAAAAGCATTTCATGAATTAGATGATCTTTTGCGAAAAAAAGAAGGCTTGCGATTCATTCTTTGTCAGCATGCAGACATGACGAGCTTAGGGCTCTTTTCATCAACGGTTTGTTCAGGGAAAAAAGAAATAAAAGACTTATTTCATCGACATGAAGCCAGGTAGAACATATTTAAGATCGTCATCATTGAAGGTAAGTCCAAAGCCAAAGAATGGTGATCCTGTAGCTCTTCCTACGATGTCATCGATTCCAAATACTACGTATAATTTTCTCATGAAAAAGAATTTGTTTATCCATTTTACATGCATTCTATCGTCTTCGTTGATTCTGTTGTGTCCATGAAAATCAAATGCTTCAACGCTGGTGATCCAGTTAAAATGAGGAGAGTTTGTTGGGACGTTGTAGTCCATCGCTATTCCAAAATTGTCTTCAAACATTCCTGTTCTAAAGGTGAGGTTGCTAAAGCGTTTTCCGATCTGGATATTGAGCATTGGCTTGCTTGGGGTATGAACAACTTGCTGGAGCAGAGGAGCATGTTTTGCGAGTGTAAAAATATCGCGCGATTCATAGGTTGGTAGCTCAGCAATAGTTGGTAATTTTATTTCTTTGTTATCTCGATCGAAATATTTTGTTTTGACTGTTCGGCGGTCAAATTTACCTACTTTTCCACTGGTTACACCAATTGTGTAAAAATAGTCAGAATAGGTGCAAACATTCAGCAAGATGTATCCTTTTCGGTCTGATTTGTCGGTCATAGACTCAAGGTGTCCGTCAACGTTGATATGAATGTTTTGAGCTTTTTGGACATAGTTTTTAACGCCGGCAACTGTTTTTTGTAGGTCGCCATAGAGTTGATCTTCATTGATTAATTTACCAATAAAGCCTTTTCCGTTATTTATTTTTTCTACGATGCCATCTGTTTCTTCTAGAATGTTGCGAGCGCGGGCAATTGTTTCGTCGGCATTTTCAGTAATTCCTGAACTTAATTTTTCGGTAATTCGTTCAAGGTTTTTTATTGAGCGTGCGATATTTTCTTTTTCTTCTTTGATGAGTTGATTTGCATGACTGGTAAATTCTTCAACGTTTGCGCTGGTTTTATGAGTATTGGTTAATGTTTGATGAATCTTTTTTTCTGCTTCAACGGTAGCAAAAGTATTTTTAAGACCAGAGGTTAAATCTCCAACGTTAGAAGTAATGTCTTTAAAGTGTTCCAAGATTCCACTCACCGTAGTTGGAGCTCTTCCTGGCATAGGAAGGGTGCTTCCTGGTGTAAGGTAGCCACTCGAGGATTCTCCTGGATCGATTTCGATTGTTTTTGTTCCAATTAATCCTTCCTGAGAAATGCGAGCAAAAGCATTTTTACCAAGCTTGTGAATGCTTTTTATGCGCATGACAATTTCAGCTTTGCCGCCTTCTAGCAATGCAACGCTGTCAACCCAACCAACAGAAACGCCTGCGATTTTTATGGGAGATTTTGTCTCAAGGCCACCTGTTTCGTCAAAATAAGCGCGATATACGCTGTATTCATTTCTATTAAATTTAATATCACCAATGTACACACTGAGTGATAAAAAAAATCCCATTCCAATAATAATAAAAAGTCCAACTTTGGTTTCCGTATTCACAGTACAAATCCTACGGTTTAAATTTCATATTTTTCAAATTCATCAATCCAGTACGTTCTTAAAACACCAAATTCACCGTCCGAGCTGAGCACTGTTTTAAGTTTTTCGTCTTGGTTTTTGTCCATATTTTTTTTCGCTTCAGTGGCAGGCTCTTGCGCAGGTTTACGGCCATTACGACGAATGACTGCGTAAATTCTTTGCTCGATACCTTGAACAACGCCACACGATAACACGGAAAATATCTCAGGCTCAATGGCTTCTGTTAAAACAGTTTGGATTTCTTTTGGCAAAGAAACCTCTGTTTTGTACAGGCTTGCAAGGAGTTGAGAATTTTTGTTCCAGTCCGATCCCCACTCTTTTGAAATGGTTAAGGCGACCTGATGATAAAAATCTTTTTCATTTTTGTCACCTTTTGTCTTATATTCCGGTGTTTTTATCGAAAGAATTTTTTTGCATTCGTGAGACAAAAAGAGAGGATTTATTTTGTTTTCTTTGCTCCAGGTTGTAAAAATATCAGTTGTTGCCGGAGATTGAAAATAGCCATTTTTTCGCTTTTTAACCTCTGATGATGCGGGTGAGATAAAGAATGGATAGTCGATAATTTGGTGAAGTTGAGTTGCATCCATGATTTCTTTATTCGCAAGTAAACTAAAGAGTTTTGGTGAGATATCATTTTGCGCATTTTTTTTATTAAAGCTGAGTTGTTTTATGAGAGGAATAAATTCTTTTACCGGTTTTTTTTCTTTTTCTTGGGTCGTGAGTCCTTGGACAGGAATTTTTCCTTCTTCGCAGGAGATGTATATTTTTATTGTTGCATCAACGCCATCAAGTTTTTGCGTAAGCGTGAATGTTTGCCATTTATTGATGAGTGGTAAAAGGGTTTCGAGTAATAAGCTTTTTTCTGATTCGCCTTCTTTTTTTTCTTTGGAATTTTGGGGTTGTTGGTTAAGTTGTGAAAGTGCTAAAAAAACACCATTGAGTGCATAGATTTGTGCGCGATCTTTTTTTATTTGTTGTTTCATTTGTGTGACGGTTAAAAAAGTTGTTTTGAGTAGTTTTTGAGTTAAAACGCCCAAGATGCTTAAAAAGCAAAGAACAATCAGGAGAACAGAGCCATTATTTTTTTGTAGTAAGAATGCCATTACATCATTCCTCTCATCACTTTGTACATTAATTCTGGATTGCGCTCATATTCTTCGGCTTCTTTATACACCTGATCAACAACTTCGGGGGGAAGTGTTTGGAGCATCAGAGAATTAAGTTGTTCGTCGTTCATTTGACCAAGAGGTGTTTTGGAGAAAGCGTCCATAAACTGTGAGATGTCTTCGGGATGACTTTGTTGGGTATGTGCTGCTGGGTGCTGCATGCTGTGGTTGTTTATTTGATTTAAGAAATCTGCATTTTCGTTGCGAATTCGAGCGGGAATCTCTCGTTTTGGTGGGGGGGTAAAAAATGATCCACCTTTTGTTTCAAAAGATGCTCGCTCATTAGTTCGTGAGTACGGTTGTCTTTCTCCATCAAAGCCGCTTCCGAGACCGTTAGTGCCACTGAGTCTTGTTTGGGTTAGATTTTGATCATCA
>VHBT01000035.1 GCA_016871815.1 Candidatus Dependentiae bacterium | reverse complement strand
TAATCCTAAGAAGTTCTGCAAGTGCTGCTGCAGAAAGTGGAGTTGTTGGAACTGTTCCGGGTGCTTCTTCACCGCAGATGCTTTCTGTGGACTCATCTGTGGCTACAGGGAGTGCATCTGAGTGGCGTCGCGATTCTCCAGCTGGAGGTGTATCGCTTTTGTCCTCTAAGAATCCTTCTTCCTCGTCTGCACGGTTATCAGCGACTGAAAAACCCCCAGTGCCGCAGATTGTTACGTGGTGGTCGTTAGGAAGTGGGGTTTGTGGTTTTTGTTCTGCAGGTTCACTTTTTTTGTCAGATTTTGAAAGCATGTGCAGAGCGAGTGCTTCTTGAAGAGCAAACTCTGCGTCTAATGTTAGTTTTTGCTCATCGGCTAATTTTTCTTTGAGCATTTCTGCACATTCCTCATCTGCTCTTGTCTGTTCTTGCTCGGCAGCGATTCTTCTTTCTGCCTCAGCGGTTTCCGCGATCGCTTGTGCAACAACATCATCAGGGTTAATTGGAGGTTGAGGTACTGGAGCTAATCGCAAAATAACATGAAGGATGTCGCTTTTTTTTGGACTTCCGTCAGCATTAACTGTTCTTGTTAAAATGGTTGATGAAAAAGTAGCCATAAAAAAAAGTAAAAAGACTGGGCGTTCAAAAAAAAACATTGTAAGGCTCCTGAAATATGGATATAAAAAACCTGGCATAGCTTATGGTTTGTTTTATAAATTTCAATAAAACAAATATTTTTTTTTAATTTATTGAGCAAAAAATCTTGTATGAAAAAAAATTGCAAAAAAGTTGCTCTCAGTTGTGTCTAAAAAGAATAGTAATCAAGAAGTCTGTTTTGTATGTGAGGTTGTATAAAAATGAATAAAAAAGGGGCTTTCTTTTTGAGTGTATTTATTTTCTGTGCTGCAAACTGTGCAGCTCCCGATGTACCGGTCGTGGCTCTTTTTTTACCGGCATTAGTTCATGCATCAATTGTACCCGAGCCCCTTCCAGCTCCACGGCTCTTTCCAGTTGTAGCTGTTTATCAACAGCCGCCGCGACGTTTTTTTGCACTACCGCCTGCGCAGGTTCTGGTCGATGACGATTCGTCCGATGAATCCGATAAAGAAGACTGAGCGATGGTGTTTGGTTGTTTCAACTGAGACTTTTGCATTCAATAAAAATGAATAATTTTTTTTAACTTATTTCTATTCTGCAAAAATTCGCTAATCTAAGCCTAATTTTATCTATTGCATTTTTGTGTCTAAAAATATGTTTCGTATAGCCGCATCCCATCTTTCATTTTTTGTTTTTATTTTGTCCGCATTTCCGGTTGATTTTTTTGCGGGTGGTGAGGTTGTGGGAGCGGCGACTCGGGTCGCCGGATTAAAAGCACGAGCTGCAAAAAAAACTTCTAGACATTCTTTTTTGGCAGGTTTGCTAAGTCCTGCTGCTGATAGATCTCAAGCAATTATTCTCAACACAGAGTACTGCAATTTTATCTGTCAGCTTGTTAGAAATAATGTACTGTTACTCGAGTGTGATGAGAGCGAGCGAGATGAAATAAAAAAGAATGAAGAGGTCTTGCTTAATCAGATGAGTTTTTTGTTGGGACGCATCGAAAAAGTTTTATATCCAGGAATTGATTTAAATCCAGATATTCCAGGGTATGATCTGCAAACTGCTCTGCAGTATAGGTTTTTGTGTGGATTTTATAATTCTTCGATTTCTGTTTCTGAGGCTGATTATGCAGTTGAATCGATGGGTGATAATGGACTGATTTGTTCGTTGCACCTTGCGCATGAGGCAGGCAAGCAAGTTCGTTTTGATATTGAATTAATGGATAATTGTTTTGATGACTCTTCAATTCTTTTTATGAAGCGACCAACACTGCGCATGAGTCTTGATGTGTGGGAAATTGTTAAGCACGATAGTTTTGTGATGCATTCTGTTAATAATTTATTTGAAATTGCATTTGCGAGTGGTCCAAATCAAATGATGGATCGGCGTGGAAGCTGTGAGCTGAATAAACGATTTTCTCAGGCGCTTGAGCTGCGTAATTATTTGCTTACGCAAGTAGCGTTAAATTCAAAAATTTTAGAACGAGCACGCCCCTTTGTATTGCTTGATATTCTCGTTTTAGAAGGGTTTATTGAGGGTATTGAACTGGTAAGGTCTGGGCACATTACTCCATTTGGCGGTGGGCGCTTAAGAATGAAAATTGATCATCCTGTTGAAAAAGATAATTTGGCAGTTTTTACCCAATTTTTTGAAGAGAGCTGTGAGGATATGACTTCACTCGAAGAGCTTTATGAAAAAAAAGAATATTTTTATGAACATCTTCGAGAAAGAAAAGAGTATTTATATGGGCAAATTCTGGTTGTGCGGGCTTTTTTTTGTGGCCTTGATGCTATGGAGGCTAAATTTCGTCGTCTTGCTGTTGCCAGTCGATCACCTTCGTTTGTTGGGGAGGTTGCTTTATCATCAGAGTTTTGTCTTGAAGAAGGAGTTGCGCAAAATGCGTTAAAACAGGGAGGTTCTTTGAGGGCTAAGTTAGATAGAAGGATTCTAAAAAGAGAAATTACGGCCTTTAATGCGGGTGCTTCTCGTCCACAAAGAACAGAGGCAGAGGCTGCTCGGGCTTGTGCCGAATTATTAGCAGATGAAGAAGCAAAAAAAAAGCAGCCGGCAGAAAAAACGCCGCCTCCAAAAAAAAAGAAAAAGAAAAAAAACAAGTCCTCTCCAATTTCTGTCGATTCAACTTCTGTCGATTTAAAAAAACAGCCTCCCAAGGGTTGTGCTGCTCAATCGTTAGATGCCGAAGAAGCCGATGCCTCCTCTGAGTCTGTGAGTGCAGAATCGTCTCCCGATCGCGCATTATCTTTGAAAGAAGAAAATATGAGGCGTTTTGAGCAAACGTGCGAAGAGCGAAGTCAAGAAGCAGAAATGTGGTGGCAGCAATGCAGGGGAAGAGGGTTAGTTGACCGCGAAAGGCAGATGGAATTTCATGGATTTATCGCACAAAGACGGCAAGAGTTGATAGCGCAAAAAGCTCAAGAGCGTGCACGGCGTTTAGCAAAAAAAGAAGAGTACATCGCGTCATTAGCAGCGATTGCGGGGAAAGCGCCCGAAAAAGATTTGGATTTTTTGCGCCACGCATTTGCAAAGGGCTTTGTTGATGCCTTAGCCGAGGATCCTGAGAGTGATTTTAGAACGAGAAAAGAGATTGTGAATGACTATGTGTTTAAATTTGTGTCGTGGGCGGACTTTGATGAAATTTGTAAAAAAGTCTTTACGGTTACATCGCTTGAATCGTTACCAATGTTGAATGATGTTTTCGGGGCAAATAATTTTCACAACCCAATACGTAGCCAAATTGCGTTTCAGCTGGGGAAGTTGGCGCGCATAGCATTTGAGCGAGAATTTACAGTCTAGATATGTAATAGCAGTCCGAGGTTGAATCTCGGGCTGCTTGTTTTTATTTTTTATTTAATCTGGAAACAATGTTTTTCATCAACGTAAATGCTGTTGGCGCATAATGAGCCAGTTTATCGGCAACTTCTTCTTGGTAGATGTGTGAAGTTTTATTGCGCTCTGTGATCATTTCCAAAAGAAGTTGGGCTTCGTTTTCTGTTATAAGTCTAGCAAGAGCAGATTGACGAACAATGTATCGTGGAGTTTGTTCAGCAAGATGTATTCCCTGAGAAATAAGGTATGTTTTTAGATATTTCCAAAATCCTTCTATGGTATATTCAAATCGCTGAATTACAGAGTCTCTCAGAAAATCGCACTGCCTGTGGATTTCGTCATCATTTAAATCGGCGTTGGTTAATTTTTTTGTGTATTCAGATGATGCGTCACCCAGCGAGTCGAGCATTTTTTTGATTTGCTCGGTGGAATATTTTAATTTTTCGTCCATTCGACAAAATCCTTTTTCGCAATTTTTAAAAAATCATCTGAGACGCTGTTAATATCTACAACGTCAACAAAAACATAGATATTACTTTCATTAATATCGCCACGAATTGCAACAAGTGCTGTGTCTGAAATTTTTTCAATATTATTTAGTGCAATATCGTAGTCTGCTCCCTGGGAATGATTTCCTCGAGCGCGTGAACCAAAAAGAAAAATGCGACATCTTGGAAGATGTTTATGAACAATTGAGATAATTGTTTGTTGTACTTGTGGATCAATCATACGGATTTTATTCTTTTAAGTTTTTGGTTAATGGTCCGTCGGCAAGTCCGTGAATGAACTGACGAATCATCGGGTGATCGCTTTGCCAGATGCTGCCTGCAGGTTGCTTGTGTACAATGCCACCTTCAAACAACATAGCCACAGAATCTGAATATTTAAAAATCGAAACATCGTGCGAGATGACAATGGTTGTGGCATTGTACTCGTCATGCGTTTTGCGCATTAATTCATGAATGAGTTGTGTGGCGATTGGGTCAAGTCCGGTTGTTGGCTCATCATAGAAAATAATTCGTGGATTTCCCATCAACGTTCGCGCAAGGCCAACGCGTTTTTTCATCCCGCCCGAAAGTTCATCGGGATATTTTTCGAGTACATCAAGCGAGAGTCCGACCTTTAGGATACATTCTTCGGCAAGTGGTCGCACGATATGCGGGGCGATGCCAGACTCGAGCATCACGATGCCAACATTTTCAAACACAGAAAGCGAATCAAGGAGCGCTGCAAACTGAAAAACATAGCCGCATTGTTTGAGTGCATGCGCAAGTTCAACGCCGGCAAGTCCAACAATTTCGGTGTCGCCAACAACGATCGATCCCGAGTCGGGTTTGAGCAATCCCATGAGCTGTTTGAGCAGCACAGATTTTCCTTCACCCGATCGTCCAATAATGGTGAGAAATTCACCTTGCACGATATCAAGGTTCAGGTTATGCGTTATTTGTTTTGAGCCAAATTTTTTACACAAGTTTCTGATGGCAATCATATTCATTTCTCGGTTACAAAAGTGTCATGAGTGCGGTGAGGATATAGTCCATCACTAGTGTTCCCATGCTTGCGTAGACAACACTTTCGGTGGTTGATTTTCCAACACCTTTGGCGCCACCGGTAGTTACCATACCTTTGTAGCAACCGACAAGCGAGAGCAGGAGTCCAAAAATAGCGGCTTTGACAAATCCTTGCAGTAAATCGCTTGAAGCTACGGTTGCTTTGATGCTTTCGGTGTACACTTCGGGGTTGATCCCTAAGGTGTGAATTGAAATAAGATAGCCAACAACCACGCCGCAAGTTGTGCAGATCATCGAAAGAAAGGGAAGGGTGATAACCGATGCGATAACGCGCGGCACCAGCAAATATTGATTGATATTAATCGAGAGCGTGGTGAGTGCATCGAGTTGTTCCGAGATGCGCATTGTGCCGATTTCGGCCGTCATTGCAGATCCAGCTCTCCCGGCAACCATGAGAGCGCTGAGCACGGGCCCAAATTCGCGCGCCATGGCAAGAAAAACAAGCGGACCTACAAACTGGTCTGCACCAAAAGAACTGAGTCCTTTGTACGCGTGTAGCGCCAAAACGCCGCCGATGGTAGCTCCGGTTGCAACCACCACGGGGAGCGAGTCGATTCCTACAAAAACCATCTGAGCAATAATTTTTTTTGCTTTCAGTGGTGCGTGCAGCATGGTGCGGAAAATGTCCGCGCAAAAAATGCCAAAGAGCCCAAACTCTTTGATTACTTTGAGTGTTTGGGCTCCAAGATTTTCAGAGAACACAAAAACATCGCGAACGCTGATCATACAACTGTTCTTACGCGTTTTGTGTTGATGTTGTTTCTTCTACTGGTGCAGTTATTGGTTCGGTTGGTGTGTTGTCTGAGATGATGGTGGAGTTTTCGTCAGCTACTGGTGAGCTGTTTTTTGCAAGCGGGCTGTCGTCAACAAAATTCCCAAACGATGACACAACCGAGTGGTGACGATCTTTTGTTTTTGCGATCGTCAATCCAAGTGCCAAAACTATGAGCAAAAAGCCAAGCACCCAGGTTGTTTTTTCGATCATGCTTTGTCCACCCGATCCGCCAAACAGCATTTGTCTGCCTGCAGAGCCAAGCCCCATATCGCTTTTTCCTTCTTGCAAAAGCACCGCAAGAACGATCAATACAGCCAAAACAACTATCGCGGTTGTTAATAATTCAATAATCATACAACATTCCCAATCATTTTTTACTGGTTAAACAGCTCAAGTATATCATTATTTTTTTTCACGTCATGTTTCTTTCTTCGTAGAGAGTTTTTTACCTTTTTGGAGGTGCTACGCGGAGTGGGTTGGGTATCACTTTTGTAGTTTTCGATGGTAAGAATGTAAGGCCTTTCCCTGTCACAGATGCTTGTAGTTCGTTTGCGCTTTTTTTGCCCG
>VHBT01000034.1 GCA_016871815.1 Candidatus Dependentiae bacterium | reverse complement strand
GGTGTTTCTGGTTTGGCTGGTGTGGTTGCGCTCAACTCAATCGTTGCTCGTGGCGTAACTCACACTGACGTAAAAGATTCAGTTCTTTCTGGCGTAACGTCGTTAAAAGATCTTCCTGCAGCGGTCAAAGCTCAAATGGGCATGCCTACATTTGATGGCTTAAAGTCAAAAGGATCAGCTCTTCTTGCGGTTGTAAAATCACCGGTAAAATTTGCAAAAGGTGTTGTTGCTGACATGAATCCATTTGGTTCATATGAAGTTGTAAATCAATCTATGATCGATCTTATTCTTCTTAACGCAACCGAAAAAAATGCGCGCAGAGAAGAACTCAAGAGAATTGAAGGTATTTTGAATGCCGATGCAACTGCTGTTGCTGTTGACGTTGATGGTGAAGATACTTTGAACGGACAGAAGGCAGAATTGCGAGGTCTTGGGCTTGATATTGAAGAGGATTCAAACCAAGCAGCTGTTGATGCTGTTGCTCCATTAGTAAAATCTTCATTCTTCGCTAAAAAAGCTGGAAATAAAGTTCTTCCGTTAAGCGAATCTTTTGGCAAGACAGACAGAGCTCGTTCAGCAATGGCGTACATGACAATTGTTTTTGCGGTCTACACAGCGTACAACTCATACGTTGATTTTATGCAAGCAAGAGCTGCAAAAAAAGCCGCGCAAGAAGCTGCAAAATAACTTTTTGGTAGTTTGCCGTTATGGCGAATAACCTTGAATGTTTTAAGGCACGTGATTTTTTCACGTGCCTTTTTTGTTTTTGAGCGTTTATTTTTGAGTTGTTGCTTTACCAAATTTTCCACCAGGGCGCTGTGTGTGGCGATTGTGAGTCGCAAATGCCACTTTGAGTCTCAATATGGCATTTGCGATGCCATAAAAGCAGACAGGGGTATTATTTTTTTGATTTAGAAAATCCTATCGATCTTGTTCGCCTAGAAAATCCAATGCTTACACTTACGCCGTTATTTTGTCTGAAAAACATTTTTTGTATCTTGGAAAAGCTCATCTAGTTGTTATTTTGGGCGGATCGTGTTAGTTTCAAGATATGAACTTGAAATTAACACGAGTGTAAAATGAGTATTCCAGTATATCATCGAACAGCAATTGATTTGGCAAGTCGATATGCGACAATTTTTCCAATAATTGCGATTTGCGGTCCTCGACAGTCAGGAAAAACAACCTTAGCTCGGCAGGCTTTTGCTAAGCATCCTTATTTTTCTTTTGAAGACATTGATATAAAAATGCGTTTCGAGTCAGATCCCCGACAATTTTTGGCGTCACTTGAAAATGGGGCAATCTTTGATGAAGTGCAACACGTTCCAGCGCTTTTTTCTTATTTGCAGGGAGTTGTTGATGCAAGCGATAGCAATGGTCGATTTATTTTAACCAGTTCGCAAAATTTTCTTCTAAACGAGCGAATTACACAAAGTTTAGCGGGAAGGGTAGGATTTATTACGCTTTTACCTTTGAGCATTAGTGAGCTTGATAAAAAATATTCATCCGTACAGCATATGCTGTTGGGTGGATATCCTCGGTTGCATAAATTTGAGATGAAGCCGCATGAATTTTATCCAAGCTATATCAGTTCATATCTTGAGCGAGATGTTCGTCAGCTCAGAAATGTTGAAAATCTTTCTTTGTTTCAGACTTTTACAAAAATGTGTGCCGCTCGCATTGGACAATTATTGAATTTAAGTTCTTTGGCGCAGGATTGTGGTATTTCTCAGACAACAGCTCGTGATTGGTTAACGTTGTTAGAGGCGAGCTATTTAGTGTTTTTGTTGCGGCCGTATCATAATAATTTTAATAAACGATTAACAAAAATGCCAAAACTCTATTTTTATGACACAGGATTAGCAGCTAGTTTGTTGAACATAGCAACAGAAGAGCAATTATCGGTGCACTACTTGAAGGGAAGTTTATTTGAAAATTTAGGAATTTGTCAGGTCATTAAGGCGAGATTGAATAATGGGCAACAACCAGCAGTATTTTTTTGGCGAGATAGTGTTGGCAGAGAGGTTGATTTGCTGGATGAATGGGCAGGAGAGATTCGTTTGTTTGAATTTAAAGCCGGATTTACAGCAAATACATCCGATAATAAACAGTTGCTTTTTATGAAATCCTTAATTCCTTCAGCGCGTAGTTATTTGGTTTATGGATCTACTCAACCGATACCTATTTTTGGCGAAACTCGAACGATTTCTGTTGAAGAAATCGAAGAAAATGTATCTTAATAAAATACTGAGCGAGCATTTTTAAGCAGGAGGTCTTTTTTAGTTGCTTTACCAAATTTTCCACCAGGGCGCCGCATTCTGTTTTTCTGGTTGTGCTGGAGTTGTTGTTCTTACTGCGCGAGCCAACTTGGGGTCAATGATGGGCGGAAGGCTTGGCTCGTCTTGCGGGCTGCGATCATCTGGGAGTACTGGCGCAGGTTGTGGTAAGGGTTGTTGAGCAAGTAACCGAGGAAGAAGAGATGGTTTTATTCCTCGAGAAGGTTGTTCTGGTGCAAGGTCCTCTGATTGCGCAGCGGCAGATACTTCGGTAAAGAGCGGATTCCATGCTGTTTTGGTTCTTTCGATTGTTTGTTTTATTTTTTCAATAATTTTTTTGTCTTCAGGGCTGCTTTTTTGTTCCTGCGTTGTGATGCGGGCGGAAAGCGCTTCAAGTTCTTTTAAGATTCTTTCTTGCGATGTTAATTGTTCTGAAGCTGCAAAATCCGATCGCGTTGGCGTGCTTGAAGGTTTTGCAAAGTGAAGCGCAAGAGATTTTGGAGTTGGGGCCAGAATGTTAACGACTTTTCCTAGTTTTTCTATTTCTGCGATACGTTTTTGTAAAATGGTGAGGGTAGCTGTTTTTTGTAATTCTGTTTCAGAAAGTTCTGCAAGCGCTGCTGAAACTTTGGCAATACGGCTATTCTCCAGTTGCTGAATTTCTCCATCAAGATGTGTTTGTTGCGTTGAAATGTATGATTTTAGGCCTACTTTTGTTTCAAGGAATGTTATGAATTTTTTAAGTGTATCTTGACCTTTTTGACAAAGGCGATTTTGTTCAGAAATATTCACGCTTTTGGTTGGGAGCATGAGCTTTTTGACTGGTTCGGATTCAGCTTCGTCTTCGGCGGAAGGTGTAACGTAATGTGGTGTTGGAAGGTTGTACAAGCGTAGGGCTGCAGTTGCAAGTCCTTGCTTGGTTTGTTCGTAGTCATTTGCTGCTTCTTGTAGCTCTTCAATCGATGGTTCGTTTTTTAAAGACGCCGATTCATCGGTAGCTTTTGACTGCCAGTCTTCAATCTTTATTTTATTTTGGCTTGTTTTTTTCTCTTCAAGGAATTTTTTTATTGGTTCATAGTGCTTTTCAAGATTTTTTAATGTTTTTTCAAGTCCCAGGAATATGCCATCTTTGTCTTTTGCAAAAAGCCCTTCAAAAATCGAAGTTAATTGTTCGAAATATTCATGATTTGAGTTCATCGAGCCGCTTTCGAGTGCTGTTTGTAGGTAGGCTACTAATGAATCTGCCATGAAAGAATTAACTTTTTGGATAAATTGCGCGTGAGTGTTTTCTGGAGACGATTTATCTTTTTCTGGAGGCATAAGCCCTTTTTGTTTTTGTTCTTTTTCTGGATCTTTTGGTTCGGTTGACTCAGTGTTTTGCGCCGCGTGCGGATTATAGTTGTCATAATCGTCATAATCATCGTAATCGTATCCATAGTCTCTGCTGTTGCCGTATGGTGAGCGAGATGAGTAGCGAGAGTCTTTAGCCGATGATGAACCATATGGATGAGAGCTATTTGAGTTGTACGATGAAACGCGTGGCGCAGAACCAGGTTTTATATTTGCGGCAGGTTGTTCAGGGAAGAGTCGTTTAATCTCGGGAGAGACAAGGATTTTTTGTAATTCTCCTTCAAAGGTAGTTAGTTTTGGTTTTATTTCATTGAGCGCGGATAGAATTTTTTTTTGCTCTGCGGGCGTTAGGGCCGTGAGCGTTGTGATTTTTTTTCCCATGATAAAGTCATTTTCTGCATCGATATCAAATCCTGCGGGCGCTGTTTTTTGCGCGAGTTTTGCAACCGAAGAAAGTGAGGAAATTAAAGCTTTTTCTTGGGCGTCTAAAATTTGAGTAAACAAATTGAGTTCTTTTGATGACAGCTTGGTAAACAACGATTCAAGCGTCAAAAGTGTTGATTCGGTTTTAAAAAAAAGAGCTTTATGTGTAACAATTTGTGGATACATTGTTCCACCAAAAACAGGATCAAGGCTGTGCATCTGTTTGATTAATTTTCCTAGTGGGGAGAGTAGGGCGTTGAGTTTTTGTTGAAAGGTTGTTTTTTCTTCGATTGTAAGAGCAATTATTTTTTGTTCAGTTGGATTTGTTTTTTTTTCTGTTTTTTGCGTAGGTTTGAATAAATTTGAGAATGAATCATCTCCATCTCCTTCGCCGGAAAATAAAGATTCGAGAAATGAGGAGAAGTCATCATCTTCTGATGTGGCTTGCACGGACATGCTTGTAAGCAACATTCCCCAAAAAAGTAATAATTTATTTTTTTTCAACATCATTAATCTGACCCCGCCCCAAGAGTTTGCATATCTCAGAATAGGCAGAAGCGTATTGGATGTGCAATTATTCCGACCGTATTTTTTGATTACTCCCCTTTGCGCATGCACTATTTTTTGATACCATGCATTAATGCATCTTGGATGTAATAAATAGAATATAAAAGGAGAAGAGCGATGCGCGTTTACATGCTTAAAGACGTACAAAATGTGGGAATGGCTGGATCGATTGTTATGGTAAGCGATGGATATGCAACTAATTATTTGTTTCCAAATAAGCTTGCAGTACTTGTTGGCGATAACGATGTTGAGTTTTTTAAGAAAAAAATGGCTAAAGCTGAAGTAAAAAAAGAAGTTATTAACTCCAAGCTTGGCATGTTGGCAGAACGCATCAAACATACACATATTTCGATCAAAAAACGTGTTCATGATGACGGTAAATTGTATGGAGCTGTCAGCGCTGATGAAGTTGTAGAAGCATTGCGATCAAAAGAAATCGTTGCTGATAAAAAACAAATCGTTTTTGCAAAATCAATTAAAACAACTGGTGAGCATACTGTTGGTGTAAAATTGAATGCGAAATTGATTCCTGAATTCAAGCTCAAAATTGTTGCTGATTTAGTACAGTAGAATAGTTGACGGACGCTGTGAATATGCCTCAGAAAAATCAAAAATACAGTTCGACGCGTTCGAATGCTACGGGGGGGGCACTTGCCCTCAAGGGATTGCCTGCAAGTCAAGATGCAGAGCGAGCTGTTTTGGCTGCAATATTATTGAATGAAGAAAATTTAAGCTTGGTGTCGGATTTTTTGGCACCACAAGATTTTTATGTTCCTGCAAATAAATTAGTGTATCAAGCGGTTTTGGATCTCTCTCGTTCTGGCAAAAAAATTGATGTTGTAACCTTGCAAGATTTACTCTCGACGAGAAATGAGCTCGAGGAAATCGGTGGAAGTGTAGCATTATTTGAATTGCAGGAAGATTTACCTGCGATTGGAATGGCGTTGCAGCATGCAAAAATAGTGAAAGATAAATCACTTTTGCGTGGACTTATTACCTCTTCTACCGAAATTATTAGTTCGTGCTATCAAAGTGCGGGTGAAAATCTTGAATCTTTGCTCGATTCAGCTGAAAAAAGAATTTTTCAGATTTCTAATAATCTTTCACAAAAAGCGTTTGTTCCGATTTCGGATGTGCTTAAAGGAACCTTTAAGCGTCTTGCAGAGTTGAGTTCTCGTCGAGACGGTATCACGGGGATTACAACGGGGTTTCATGGTTTTGATAAAATGACCTCTGGGATGCAAAAGGGTGATTTGGTTATTTTGGCTGCACGTCCATCGATGGGTAAAACTGCGTTGATGTTGAACATGGCGCTTAATGCGTGTCATGCAGGCTCTGCAATTGGTGTTTTTTCGCTTGAGATGTCGTCAGACCAATTGGTCTTGCGTATGCTTTCGTCTGAATCAAAAATTCCTCATCATTACATTCGAAATGCGACTATCACATCTGATGAATGGATGGATCTGACCAACACTGCAGCTCGACTCGCAGAATCAAAAATTTTTATCGATGACACCGCATCTATTTCGATTATGGAGTTGCGAGCAAAAGCCCGAAGATTAAAAGCAAAACATAATATTGAAATGTTGGTTATCGATTACCTGCAGTTGATTGCTGGTGATGGAAACAGTAAATATGAAAATAGAACGCAGGAAATCTCGGTAATTTCACGCTCGCTCAAAGCGCTGGCAAAAGAGCTTGATATTGTTGTGCTTGCGGCATCGCAGCTTTCTCGTTCGCTTGAAAATCGTCTTGATAAACGTCCGTTGCTTTCTGACCTTCGAGAATCTGGAGCCATCGAACAAGACGGGGATGTAATCTTTTTTATTTATCGTGATATTGTGTACAATCGTGACACAGAACATCCCGATGAGGCAGAGCTGATTATTGGTAAGCAGCGAAATGGACCTACCGGAACTGTGCGAGTTAAATTTGTTGGGGAATTGACAAAGTTTGAAGATTTACCAGAAGCGAGTGGAGCGCATCATTAATTGTGAATAGTGGTGATAAAAAAATTATTTTGGGAGTCGATCCAGGTTTTTCGGTCACCGGTTTTTCATTAATGGTCAAAGAGGGAAGCAGGGCGTATTTGCTTGACTGTGGTTTTCTTAAGATGTCTTCAAAAGATCATTTGTCCAAAAGAACTCTAGAATTTCATGATTTTTTTAAAACAATCATCCTTGAAAAGGGTGTTACTCATGTTTCGCTTGAAACATCGTTTTTGGGAAAAAATCCGCAAACGTTTTTGAAGTTGGGCTATCTGCGAGGTATTTTATAT
>VHBT01000033.1 GCA_016871815.1 Candidatus Dependentiae bacterium | reverse complement strand
GTCAGCGTGTGTGCAAACTGTACCGGTGAGCTTGAACCAGGAGTTGGGATGCATGGCACAGAAAGAGCGCACAAAATAATAAGTAAAAAGTTTTTCATAGCTACCATCAATTTTATTTTTATAATTTGACTTTGTGCAGATCTTTAAATATTGCAAAATCTGATGGGAAATAGTCTTTAAGGCAGTAAGTACCCGACATAGATTCATTGAGTGCTTGGCAAAAAGTTGTAAGAAGGATGAATACTGGACATAAGGGGGTCTGTATAGGATAAGGTGTTGTTTCAGTTATTATATAGTCTTTCCAAACAGCTTTATTATAAAATCGTGCAGCACGAAGTTTTTCGTAAATTGTTTTGGGCTTAAATAATAAAATTCTTTTAACTTCAACTGGATCGGTTTTTTGAAGATCTACTAATTTTTCGATAAATTTCATAAGAACATCAGTTTTTTGTTTGGTGTTTGCTGAGTTGTTGCCATCTTGTGCAAGCGCGATCATGAAATCTTCTTGAAATTGTCCAAGTAAATTGATGGTACTTTCTTTAAAACAACCAGTGGCAAGTTCCTTGAGTTGTTCATTTGTGAGTGGTTTTTCTGTAGAAATAAAGCCTGTGACAGTAAGTTCTTGTTGCCTGTTCTCATAATACCTCGGGATATATTGGGTAATATTGCTAGCAATTAGATTTGCGGATGCCGTAAGGTTCGGAAATTCTATGTGATCATCGCTGAGTGCAAAGTACAAAAATGGAGTAGTTGTTAAATATTTTTTGAATTCTCTTAGGGGAGCTTCCCTTTCTTTTAATTTTCGGTTTGCTTCGCGCCGGTTGATTTCTTTTTTAACAAGAAAACCAACTCCGGCAGCTCCCGCGAGTGAAGCAAATGTGAAAAGAGCAGTTTTATTCTTTTGAAAAAAAGAAAGCACTGGAACTTGCGCGTTGCAAAAATTGGTAACGACGGAAAAGATTTTTGCATCGGTAGCCGTTGGTACAAAGGCAGAAAGAACAATGTGGATTTCGTTTCCTTGTTTTCGCAGGGTGTATTTTACACAAAACGTAAATGGTAATTCGGGGAGGGTGATAGTTGCAGAAAAAATCTCAGTTTTTCTGGTTGTTTTAGCTGCACGAAGTGAGGCAATTCGTGATTGAATTTGAGTAAAAAGTATTTTTAGGAATTCGTTTTTGCTGCATAAAACAGCTTGTGGTGATTGTTTGGTGTGATAAAAGTCCAAAAAATCATCGGCAGGAAATTGGATATGATCTTGCCCGTCAGGGAGTTTGGAAACTTTTTTGACGTTCACAGTCAGCGTGTGTGCAAACTGTACCGGTGAGCTTGAACCAGGAGTTGGGATGCATGGCACAGAAAGAGCGCACAAAATAATAAGTAAAAAGTTTTTCATACTAAAAAATACAATTTTTGTTAATTCATTATTGATACCATAAAAATAGCAGAGGTCTTATTTAAAAACAGAATCAGTTAATACTGCTTAAAAAGAGCAAAAAAGTTTGTTTTTTTGAGTTTTTGATTTTCGTATTGAATTAATTTGGTTGTTTTTTGCGTGAGTTTTGATGACTTGGTAGGTCATTCAGAGAGCTTTAATCCGGTAAGTAAAGCTCTCTATGCGCTAAAAATAGGTATTTATTGATTTTTTATTTGATCGATCGCGTCTTGAAGGTCATTTATTCGTTGTACCGCGGGGTGCCAAAAGCAAAAATTAGCATTAAAGTGTGGTCCTACAACAAAAATGGTAGGTTTTCCCGATAATTCGTGTAGTGCGATTGCAGCACCAAGTTCACCAGAGGCTCCAAGGCTGGACTCTTCATTGGAAAATAAAATAAAAACATCGCAATTAATAACACCTGTAAAATCTTCTTTGGCGCACTTTGCGGTAAATGTTGGATCAAGATCAAACGGAAACGATGGCTTGTTGAGTACCCATTCGTGGGTAATTGTATGTCCCTGGTCTTTTAATAACTGATAAGCCTTTTTTACTCGTTCTTTGTCGCTAAATTTTGCGGAAACATAGATTTTCATTACAAATGATCTTCAGGCCATAGAGAAATTTTAGTTAATAGTATGAAAAAACGTTTTTTGAGGCAAATTATTTTATAGCTATAAAAAATTAGAGTTCGAGTAAAAAAATATTTTTTGCCCTTTCATAAACCAGAAAAAACCGATAGCTTAGTTGATATAAAAATTGGTTAAAAAATCTTAGTTGCTACGACTTTTTATTGCGAAGTAGGTTTATATGTCGAGTTTTAATAGAGTTATCATGATGGGTAATTTGACCCGCGATCCAGATATGAAAAATTTGGCTTCAGGTCAGGCTGTGTGCCGTCTTTCATTGGCTTCAAATCGCCAATTTAAAAACAGACAAAGTGGACAAACCGTTCAAGAAGTTTGTTTTGTGGATGTTGACGTTTGGGGTGCACAGGCAGAATCGTGCTCAAAGTTTTTGGCAAAAGGTCGTCCAGTATTGGTTGAAGGTCGATTAAAGCTTGATACTTGGGAAGATTCAGAGGGCAAAAAACAAAGTAAACATTCGATTGTTGCAGATCGTGTGA
Organism: Candidatus Dependentiae bacterium; assembly: GCA_016871815.1. Classification (NCBI taxonomy): domain Bacteria; species Candidatus Babelota bacterium. The sequence continues at coordinate 4,357 of VHBT01000033.1, read as the reverse complement.
CGTTCTTGAACGGAAACGCTCAGGTAGAAAGCGAAGAGCAAGAATCTTTGGGTGCAATGCCTCAAGAAGTAAAAATGGAAACAATTAGTTCGCTTAAAAGTTTTGCAGCAAAGCGCTCTGGATCGCCGGTCAAGGCTAATACCGGTGAGATTAGCTTTAAAGACGAAAAAGCATTTGACGAGGAGTTGCCCTTTTAGTGGCTTATGCTGGACAAAAAAAAGGTGTTTGGTATATTGACGATATTCGGGTTTAGCTGATTATTAAAGATATTTCTCTTCGATTTTAAGCAATCGGGGGGATGGAGTAGGTAAAAATGAAACAAGCAGGACATCAAATTCCTGAAAAATATGCGATTTTTCAAACTGGCGGTAAACAGTACCAAGCGGTTGAAGGAAAAACGCTTGGGGTAGAAAAGTTGGACGGCGATGCCGGAGCAGCGGTTGTTTTTAACGATGTTTTGTTGGTAAAACAAGGCGATTCGTACAAAATCGGTGCGCCATTTGTTGCTCAAGCAACAATTAAGGCAGAAGTTGTAAAACAAATGCGTGGACCAAAGATTATCATCTTTAAGTTCAAAAGACGTAAAAAGTACCGTGTCAAAACCGGTCATCGTCAGCCCATTACCGTTGTGCGATTCATGTCGATCGACGCGTAATTTTTGCGATAAATTAAAAAAATCCCCTGGGAGTAAGTCCTAGGGGTTTTTTTATTAAAACAAATTATGTATTTTGCGCGGGTAGGGAGAACGGGTACGGGCATTCTTCCCACAGATTGAGTTGTTTGTTAAAAAAAATAACCAGTGGGGATGTTATTATTCCTCGTTTAAAAATGCCGCCAACTGGTAAAAGAATATGTTGGCCTGTTTGGTATTGTAGCATTAGGTCTGTTGAAAGCTTGGGAAATTGAAGACAATCTTCTTTTGTTTTTGAGTATAAACAGACTACCACTCTTCTGTGTGGGCCTTGAGGAGTTTGAAATTCTAAATCTCTTAAGCATGAATTGTTTTCTTGGGTTGTTAAATTTTCTTCGCTTTGCTTGCAAAAAAGGAGTGGTTCTTTTTGGAACCATAATTGGTATAGGTCGTAGCACAGAAGAATGGTTTGCAGGCTTATCAGTAGACTAAATGTTTTGTTTTTAGAGCAATATCGCTTGAAGTTAATCCAGAATAATTTGTTAAAAATCGAATATTTTTTAAAAAGTTCGGTTATTTGTTCAAGGTGTTGATAATTCCAGACAAAAGGTTCGGGGTTTGTTTTTGATTCAGTATTTTTCTGTACTTTTTTTTTTTGAATAATAAATGGAAGTCCGATTGTTATCCATGCAAGAGCAAGGTGTTTGTTGAGGATAGAAATGCCGCTTGAGGGAAAAGCTTGAGTGGCGAAAAAAAAGGTGCACAGAAAAATAGACGTTGGTGTAAAAAATATGTTTTTCATGAAAAAGTGTTTTGGTTATAAATCTATTTTTACAGAATACTTACAATCCCAATAGTTGTAAAAAACAAGGTGAAATATGTTTTTTGAATGTTATTGTGATTAATATGTTGTTTTTGCGTTGACATTGCCAGATACCATGGTAAACCTGTTTTGCGTAGGCCGTTATGAAAGAAGTGTAATGCTTCGGCATTAGCAAAATAAGGAATAATTCTGTGTCATCACGCATTTCATTTAATTTCTCAAAAGATTTGATAAAGAAAAAAGTTCTTTCCAACGGAATGACCATTATTTCGTATCCGATGAAATCTGTGCCAAAAGTATTGGTTCAGATTGCATACGATGTGGGTTCAGCTGTTGAAGAACAGGGCGAAAAAGGACTTGCTCATTTGGTTGAGCATATGATTTTTAAGGGAACTGAAAAGCTGCAAGAAGGTGCAATTGATAGTATCGCGCGAAAATATGGCGCAGAACTCAATGCGTTTACCAGTTCGGATGTTACCAGCTACTATTTTGAAGTGGACAAACAAAATTGGAAAAATTTTGTTCCATTACTTGCAGATTGCATGAAGAATGTTGTTTTTGATTCTGAACATTTGGCTTCAGAAGTAAAAGCTGTTGTGCAAGAACTTAATATGTACAAAGATCGCCATGTGTCGCGTATGGTACAGCTTGCGCTTGATCTTGGATTTCCATCAAATCATCCCTACCATCACCCAACAATTGGATACAAAGAAGATTTGGCATCAGTAACTGCTGAAAATTTAAAGCGTTTTTACAAAAAATATTATCATCCGGAACGCGCAGTGTTGTTTATTGTTGGTGACATGGATGCTGACGATGCAATCGCATATGCCGAGCAGCATTTTTCTGATATTCCACATGGTGGTTCGCAGGAGTTTGATAAATTTCCAGCATATGTTCACAATTTAACAGTACACTCATCGCGTATTTATGAGCATGTTCAGCAAGAAGTAGCAGTGTTTTATTGGGTAATTCCGGGGCTCAAAGCTGGAGCTGAATTGGTTGTTCAAGCAATTCAAGCGGTACTTGGCGGCGGCGAAGGAAGTCGGTTGTACCAAGCGTTGGTCGATGACGCTCAGGTAGCAGATGATGTCGGTGTTGAAGCATACACAATGCTTCATGGTGGATTGTTTTTGATCGTTGTTGAACCTAAAAAGGGAAAGCTTGATTTGTGCAGACAAATTATTTCTGCAGAAATCACAAATCTTATTGTTAATGGTGCATCCGATCTTGAGCTTAAAAAGTTTACCTCAAAATATGCTTCACAATTTGTTCGTTCAGTCGAAAGCACTAGCGGCCTGGTTGATGCATGGATTGAATCTTATTTTACAACACGCGATGAATTTGATGTCTTTGAAAAATTAAACAAAATCGAATCTGTCTCAAGTAACGAAATCAGAGGATTTACGGCAAATCACTTGGATCCATTTTTGATGAGTGTCATTGAGGTTGTTCCGTTTGTAAAATCAAAGGAGTTTTTCTGGGAACGTTCACAGGCCTATTTAAAGTATGTTGAAGCACATATTTTGCAAACACATCAGCGAACAACTCCGGTGGTTGAACCGGTGATTCCAGAAGAGTATGCGCATCCACAAAAATGTGAATTTTTGTTTCCTCGCCCAACGTATAAAACGGTTACAAGCAATGGTCTTGAAATTGTTGCGCAGCATGATGCTTCGCTTCCGTTGGCGACCATGGCATTGCAGTTTAGGGATGGTTCGTTTTTTGCGTCTGCAAAAGAGGGGCGGCTTGTTGGACTGATGATGGGAACGTTGCTTGAAGGTTCAACGCGCTATTCAAAAAAAGAATTACTCGATTTTTATGAACTGCATGGTGTTTCGTTCCGATTGGATAGTTATGGAGCGCATGTTTCGTTACTTTCTGCAAATCATGTAGATGTTTTTGATCGTTTCTTGCACATGGTGTTTAATCCAAAATTTGATTCATCATCAGTTGAGCATGTAAAAGCACTAACAATTGCTGGTCTTGAACGGTCAAAAGATTCTCCAACCGATGTTGCAAATCGTCTGCTGCGGTGCTCGGTGTACAAAGATACGCCAAATGATTGGTCGGTTGATGAAATGATTGCAGAGATTAAGAAAATAACCGTAGCTGATTTGAAAAAAATGCATACCGCTTTGATTCGACCAGAAATGATGGTGGCTTCGATTGTTGGTGAATATGATCATGATGCAGTTACAAGCTTGCTTGAAAAGTATTTTGGAACAATTGATATGCAATCGTATGTACCAAGAACAATCGGTGCATCGCATTTTAATCCAGCTGAAAAAATTGATTTTAAAATGCAGCGCGATCAAGCAGTATTGCTTATGGGCCAGCCATCAAAATTAACGTTGTTTCATAAGGATTATGCGGTAATTAAATTACTTAATTTAATCGCATTTTATTCTCTGGGATCACGGTTGTATCAACTGCGAGAGCAAACGGGGTTGTTTTACTCAGCATCTGGCGGCTTTGCATCGGGAGCAACTCTTGAGCCTGGACATGATTCGGTGTTTGCAATTTTAAATCCTTCAACGCTTGAAGAGTCAGAATCTTCTATCCGATTGATGATTGATGAATTAGCGCAGCATGGTGTGCGTGAAGATGAGCTTGCAGCTGCACAACAAATGTTTCTAAAACAAACAATTGATTTGATTGCAACCAGTGCTGAGCGGGCGTCGTTATTTGCGGCAATGCGCGTTTTTAATCTTCCTGAAGATTATTATGATCAGATGATTATTCGTGTACAGTCGATGACGGTAGATGAAGTTAATCGTATTGCTGCTGAATACTTCTCCCTTGCGCAAATGGCAAGAGTTCGAGTTGGCATGGTTTAATTAATCAATAAAAAGTAGTAAACAAAAAGGGCGCAGAGAATTTTTCCGCGCCCTTTTTATTTT
>VHBT01000032.1 GCA_016871815.1 Candidatus Dependentiae bacterium | reverse complement strand
CCGTCGATTTTTCCTTTGGTAAGGAAAATAACAATAATTGCTTTTCCATCTTGGTATGCTGAGTGTAATTGTGTTCTGAGTTCATCAACATCGCCGACCCAGTTTGGGCTTTTTTTGATTTCAAGGCCTCCTGTAGAGTCACTGACATAAACTAACTCAGCCTTATTATGGTCTTTAAAATTTCCTTGATTATCCGCAAGCTCTAATTGCCGAGCTACAATTCCCATGTCTGCATCGTCAATTGCCCCAAATGGATTACCATGGTATTTGAGGGCTACTTCAGAATTAAAAATATAGCGTACGTCATTACAGTTAGTTCGACCTGGAAGCTCAACGGTGTGTATTGGGTTACCAGCCTCAAGATGTTCTAAAATTGCTTTTGCGTTCATCAGAGCGCACACACCGCAGTTGTTTCCTTCTTGTTTTGAGGGATTGAGGGGAAAGAGCCAAATATTATCACCTCGAGGTATGAAAAGCGGAGAACTGACTGATGCTGCAAGGTCGCGAAGGCTCGATCGTGGAGAGGGTGCTCGGGGTGAGGAGGTTCTGCTTGGTCCTCCTGCGCCACCGCGAGGTTCAGGAGAGTGAGATCGAGAAGATCGTGAACTATGGGATTTTGGAGAAGCTGGAAGCACGAATGGAACCGGACTCGAGGGTCTTACTGGCCTGCGTGGAGATCGAGGTGAAGCTGATCGCGCACGAGTTCCATGGCTTGTTGGGCGAGTTGTTGGTTCGAAATCAAATGAATGTGGCAAGAGGCGTAAACCATGGCTTGTTGGGCGAGTTGGGCGGGAAAGTGGCATTGTTGGTTCGGAATCAAGTGAAATTGGCGAGAGACGTGAACCATAGATCAAGGGACTTGTGGATCGCGATCGTGATCTTGTGCGCGACCTTGAAGCGGATGGTGATAACCAAGGATTGGACATTATTCTTGCTCTGTGTGAGCGTGGGGAGTGTGGCAGAGCAGTTAATTGAAATTTTTTCTCTTCAATAGCTTCTGAGACTCGATCAATTTCTTGTGTGATCCAGCTTAAATATTCTTGGGTTTTTTTTAGTAAATATATAAGGTGCATGGAAATTGTACGATCGCTTTCAGGAAGCTCTCGATTTAAATGGATTAATTTTGTTTTGTTATTACTGATTATTGTATGTTGTTTCTTGAGTTGGATTAAAAAAGCCTGTAACAATTTTTCTGGAGCGTTGCCTAAATGAATCTTAGTCTTTCTTTCCCTGATAAAATTCCATGCTTCTGCGATGTCTTGCCACGCACCATATGCCTGGCGTGCAATTTTTTGGATTGGTGTAATTTTTTGACCAGGAACACTTTTTTTTGCACGAGAGAGAAATTGTAGGGATTCTATGACTTGCTGATTTGTGACGAGGCACAATGATTTTTGTGGAACGAAAAGAAATAAAAAAACGAATAAAAATAAGATTCTCATGGTCGCCTAGGGATACTGGTGAATGTGTACGGTGATAGTATGCGAAATTACAAAAAAGGTTATCAAGTTTAATAGAATCGGGCGGTTTTTTATTTCCGCCCGTTAATAATTATCAATAAATGAACGGAGTTAGGCCACGTCAGATTGGGTTTTCCAGGTTTCCGATTCAAAATATGTTGATGGCACGTATCTTTCGATTACCGAATCGGTAGATTTCATAAATGATTTAATTGGATCTGGGGAAAGTGCGTCAGTGACTCCACCTACAACAGTTGTTGTTAATCCAGAAACGGTTGATGTATCAGTTTTTTGTAAGTAAACCATGCCTAAAATTGGGTACAATGTACGAACCAGAAACGCAACTTTGGTTTGAAGAGTTTGGCCTTTTAAGAATTCTACAGCTTCAGAAAAATTAAATGATGCAAGATTTCCAACAGCTTTAAAGGTTTGAATAATATTTTGACCAATCATCAGTACCGCAAAGCCAAGTGGTTTGGTATCTTTTCCTGCTAAAAGCTTTACTGCGCCGGTTGAAAATGCTGCGGAAAGAACTGCCGCAAACGATGCTTCAGTAATTGAACCTTTTTCGGCAATCAAAAAAGCACTGACAAATGCAGAAACAACCGCATCTCTGATAATTTTGCTCGAATCGCGAGAATTTGTTGTGCCTTTAAAATTTGTTGTGATCACGCTGTCTTTGCTCGGCAAAAGATTTGCAACATCGGTGCGGGTGCTGTGAGCAGCAACTGACGCAAGAGCCATGACGGCTAAAATAATTTTTTTTGTGTGTGAAAACATATGGTATTCCATCTTTTTTGGGTTTTTACGATGGCTTTATTCTAACAAGGGTGTTTTTTTGCAGCAAAAAGTGGCCCTTGTGAAGGAAAAAACATCCTTTTTTTAAAAAAAAGCAGCTTTGTTGTTTTCAGATTGAATCGATCAGATACCAGGAAGAAGTTCTTTTTCGTCTGCTGATGGGGTTTGAACGTCAAGAATATGCGCAAGTGTTACCGGCAGTTGCAAAACGCGAACGGGCTCGTTAATTGTCTTGTTTTCAAATCTATTTTTTTGCCAGATCACCAATGGAACGTGTAAATCGTATAAGTATGGGGTGTCGTGAGAGGTCCCTTTTGGATGTTTGGTGATCATGTGATACGGCGCTGGAAGCACGCTGAGTTGTGGTGAGCGTTTTTTGTAAAATTGACTTTGGAATAATTCTGCAAAAAAGTCAGAGACAACGAGTGGTTTTTTTAGATCGTAATGTGTCCAGACTTGTTTTATCGAGGGGTGCTTGGATAGCTCTTCGGCAAGGCGGTTGGTAAGCGCATGTTTTTTTTCAGATGAAAGTGTTTTGAATTTTGCTCGATCAAAGAAGAATTGTGGTGGTTTGACCAGCGTGACAAGATTTTTAATTTCAAATTCTTTTTCTGCAACTTCATTAAGCTTTTTTACCAGGTCTTTGGCATCAACTCTGACGGGAAGACTAAAACCATCATCGTTTAAAACTTCAGGGATTGGCATGACTCCATGATCGGCAGTTAAAACTACAAGTGGTGTGATGTCTGGATATTTTTCTTTTGCAAAATCGAGGAGCCCTTTGATTTGTCGGTCAAGTTGGTAGATCATATCAATTGCTTCCATGCTGTGAGGTCCAAAGTAATGACCCACAAGGTCCAGGCAGCTGAAAGAAAGCCAGAGCAAGCAAGATTCATTTTCTGCGCCATGAAAGTTGTGAGCTAAGCATTCTTTGGCGGCACCAAGAACAAAGGCATCTCCAAATGGCGTTTTTTCAAAAAGTTCATCTGGTGATGAATCGCTGCCAATTTTTGCTGCTGTTACTTTAAATTCGGTTGTGCAGATCTGGGGAATTGTTGCGTGTTTGTAGTTATCGATCTGACTAAATTTGTATGCGTCCGATTTTACATCAAACACTGGTTGCCAGTTAAATTTTTTGCCATTTGTTGGCGCGTGTTCTTTGTTATATTTGATGAGCCAGTCAGGAAGTTCATTCATATATGCCTTGCTTGAAACAAGTCCAAGGTTTTCTTCGTCAAACCAAAAAGATTGTGCCATTTTTCCGCCCATCATGATGGCAGATCGAGCTTTGAATGCGAACGAAAAAACCATGTGTTTATTGGTTGAGTTGTTGTTACTCAGAATAAAGGTGTCAGAAAGAGTGTCTGTCATGAGCTGCTTTGATGATGCTCCAACGTCTGTGCGCACTTTTCCGTTTGGGAGGAATTGAGCAGCGTTTTTTGGAGAATCGTGTGATGCTTTGATGGGTTTGTTGTCTTCGCTGATCCACTCGTTACCAATAATCCCGTGATGCTTTGCGTATGTGCCAGAACTGATTGCAGCATGACCACAAGCGGTGCTGGGAACTCCGTGTGGGTGTGTTGCGTGGGTGTATGCGATTCCGTTATCCAAAAGTGTTTTAAGCCCGCCCCAAAGGAATGGTTTAACTTTGTGTAGGTAGTGGTACGCAAATTGATCGATAACCAGCACGAAGGTGAGTTGTGGCTTTGAGAATGTTTTTTTTTGAGTATTTTTTAAAAATAAAAAACCAGTACCAAGCGCAAGCGCAAAAACAGTTAAAATGATGGCTGTTTTTAGAGAGAAAAAAGTTTTTTTTAGGTTCATTTTTTTTTCAAATCTGATGAGACGTTAATATCGCCATGCAGTCAATCATATCTGAGTAATAAAAATAAATAGTATTGGTTTTGGGTGAAGTTTTTAAAGAAAAAAGGCATATAAAAAACATATGCCTTTTTTCTTCAGTTTGATGCAAATGTATTATACTGCTTCGTCTTCTGGCTCCGTGAAAAACTGATCATATGAGCGTTTGTCGACACCTGTGTGTCGCGCTGTTAGATTTTTTTCTTTTTGTTTTTTGACGAGTGTAATTATTTTTGCAACCGCATCGTCTGCCGCAAGGTACAAATCGTAGTTGGTTGCATGCGAATCAAGATGATAGTTTTTTGTTCGTAAATTGAGTTCAATTTTTGTTTGAGCATCTTTTTTTACATGGACCAAAACGTTTCGTGGCGAAACTTCAGATGAAATGTATTCATCTAGTTTCTGTAATTTCTTTTCGATATGATCTTCGATTGCTTTTGTGTGGTCAAGACCTTGAAAGGTGAATGTGACTTTCATAGTTCCCCCTAGCATTTTTTTGAGAGACAAACTGTTTTTTGTTTGATTGTTGTGCGCGATGCACAATTCAGCTTTAGTATATTTTTTCTTATTCAAAAGAAAAGCAATTAATATTTTTTATTGATGCTTCAAGCGCAAGTTTGTTTTCAACGGCTATGTTTTTGGCAATTGACTACTTTTTTTCTGGTAGAAGTTCAAAAATTACTTCAATGCCGCCATCTGGCTCTGGTGAGTAAAAATGCAATGATTCCGGCGACATTGTAGCTGTAACAACATTTGCGATGTTTGTCAGCAGGGAGTAGATACAAAGAAATCCTAATGAACAACCCACGATAAAAAAGATCCTTTGACCTAGTAATAGATGCATGTGGTGTGCTGGTTCCAGAAGAACAGCGAATAAAAAAAAGCTTATTAAAAAACCTGCTAAAGACCCTGCTGGATAGATAAATCCGCTTCTTATCGTTATTTTGTCATCAGAAATTTTTGAACGAAATGGTTGAAAAAATGATTCTAAAAAGCGTGACAATGTAAAGCTTGGCTGAGACGAAAGAATAGTGGTTAATTTTTCACGAATCTCATCGTCGGATAATTTTAACGATTCCAAGAGGTCTATAATTATTTTTTCTTCGGCGAGTATTTTTTTTTTGTGTTTCATGAAGCGTTGATAAATTATTTATTCGTTTAAAATCACTTATTTTAAGGAGTGGAATTACGGCTTTTATCGCCGCGTAAAAGGCTTGCTGTTCATATGGATCTTCAAAAAGAGTGTGGCCTTGACTTATAAATTGTAAAAAAGATTGCAAGGTTAAACCTTTTTTGTAAAAAGCAGGATATTCTTTTGGCCAATAAGATTTAAAGTGCGGAGACAGCGGAAATGAAATATGTTTTTTGCCATCTGCGCCAACGTAGGTAAATAAATCGGCAACAGTTGAATTTTCAGTTATTGGAATTATAACTTCGGTTGGAGCTGCGTTTAGTTGGACGGCACATAAAAAAATTAAAAGTAGCGATTTGATATGGTTCATGATGTAAGCCTTTCTGTTGCGGTATCAGCTTGTGGTACAGGTTTTTCTGCCACAACTTCAAACGAAACTGAAATTCCATCATCTGGCTCAGGCGAAAAGAACTTTATTCGTTCAAATAAAGGATTTGTTTTATCTAGGATCAAACGTGAAATTATCACGACAAGGCTGTAGGCGGCTATTGTAATAAAAGTTAAAGATGTACGATTCCATTTATTTATAATGCCTGCGAGAAAAGAGAGTGAAGAACATATAAAAGAAAGCAGTGCAAGCAAGACATATTGATTTGGTTCAACAGTGTGAATTATTGGGTTGTCTTCTGCCCATTTTATTTTAGATGCAAAAGGAAAGAAGATTTTTGACAATAAGTAAGAGTTTGATTTTGTAGATAAAATATTAGAGAGTTCAATTTGTATGGCTTGCTCGTTAAGGGGTAGCTTTTCTAAAAGAGAAATGATTACGCGTTCATTTTTTTGGATTTCTTTTTTATAGAATTCAATATCATGATTGTTTTGCAAGATATCATGATTGTTTTGCAAGATTACGGTTTCGTTTAAGGTAGCAAGAGTTGTTTTGTCTATAATTTGGGAAAGTTCAGAAGGTATGTCTTTATCTTTAATAAATTTTTTGCTTAAAAATTTAGGATCTTCAATTTTTTGTAACTCTTTTTTAGCGTCGATGAGAGAGTAAAACTTTATTTTAAAATTTGTTTGATCTTCGTTCTGAGAAAATAAGAGATGTCCTCGTTTTATGAATCTGAGAAAAGCTCCAAGGGTGAGATACTTTCCGTACATCGCAAAATAATTGCGAATTTCAATTGATTTGTGGAAAAAATGTGGGGACAATGGAAAAGAAATATGTTTTTCTCCATCTGTGCCAACGTAGGTAAATAAATCGGCAACGGTTGAATTTTCAGTTATTGGAATTATAACTTCGGTTGGAGCTGCGTTTAGTTGGACGGCACATAAAAAAATTAAAAGTAGTGATTTGATATGGTTCATGATGTAAGCCTTTCTGTTGCGGTATCAGCTTGTGGTACAGGTTTTTCTGCCACAACTTCAAACGAAACTGAAATGCCATCGCCAGGTTCAGGCGAGAAACGATGGGTTATTGAGTTAGAATTTGTTGTGTTCTTGTCTGGTGAACAATTTTCATTAATAATCATAATGCTATGAACTAATCCAGCTACTGCGATCAGCATTCCTAAAAGAAAAAGAGGATTCCTATCAACGCCAAGTATAAAAAGGGGGAAAAGAGAAATTAAAGAGCAAGACATATATGGTATCGACATAAGAATAACAAATAGGTTATTTTTGAGCTGAATAAATGGAACATCACCGATGTATTTTATGGAAGAAGAAAAAGATAGTAGCAGTATTTTTAATAACGCCGTGTTGGATTTGGTTGATAAAATATCAGAAAGTTGAGCTAAAACAGTGCTATCAGAGAGCGGAAGCGATTCTAAGAGTTTGATAATTTCTTGTTCCAATAACTCTTTTTTTGATTGATCTTGATCGATTCCATTCAGATGGTTTTTAGCTGTGTCATAGAAAAGGTTGTGTAAGGTTCTTTGTGATAATTCTTGACAAAGCTCATCACGAAACAATTTTTTTGGCTTGGTTATTGTTACAAACATGTCGGGAGTTCTTTTTTCTAAATCAATTTTACGTATTAATTCAAAAAAATTGTTTAGTTTTGTTTGAAATTCAATTATGTCTTCAGCGGTTCTAAAAAGGCTTGATGCTCGTTTGGTAAATCGCAAAAACGAACCAAGTGTAAGGTATTGGTTATACATTGCGGGGTAGAGTGTCTCTGTGTGTCCAGGAGTCTGAAAGTGTGGCGCTTGAGGAATTTTAATATGTTTTTTGCCATCTGCGCCAGCGTAGGTGAATAAATCGGCAACGGTTGCGTTTGCCGAGATAGGGATGACAACCTCAGTTGGTGTAGCGCTTAGTTGAATTGTGCAGAAAAGAGCCAAGAGTAACGATTTGATATGATTCATGATGCAAGGCCCTCTGTTTGAGGATCAGCTTGTGGTGCAGGTTTTTCTCCCACAACTTCAAACGAAACTGAAATACCATCGCCAGGTTCTATCGAGAAACGATGGGTTATTGAGTCAAAATTTGTTGTGTTCTTGTCTGGTAAAGAATTTTCATTAATAATCATAATGCAATGAACTAATGCAGCTACTGCGACCAGCATTCCTAAAAGAAAAAGAGGATTTTTTTCAACGCCAAGTATAAAAAGGGGGACAAAAGAAATTAAAGAGCAAGAAAGATATAGTATCGACATAATAACAACAAATGGGTTCTCTTTGAGCTGAATAAATGGAACATCACCGATGTATTTTATGGAAGAAGAAAAAGATAGTAGCTGTAATTTTAATAACGCCGTGTTGGATTTTGTTGATAACATATCAGAAAGTTGAGCTGAAATAGTGCTATCAGAGAGCGGAAGTGTTTCTAAAAGCTTGATAATTTCTTGTTCCAATAACTCTTTTTTTGATTGATCTT
>VHBT01000031.1 GCA_016871815.1 Candidatus Dependentiae bacterium | reverse complement strand
GCCTATGACTGGGTTTTTGCAGACAAGCCTTTGCGCGGGATGGCGTACGATAAGGACACGGTAACGCGGGGAATCAGAAGCGCTCTTCCTGATAATCATAAAGAGTTGGAAATGCTTTTCTGGGATGATGTAAAATCGGGAGAAGAATTAGAAAAATTTTATAGTACTAGGGGGGCGTACAGCGAAAGTGTGTATGATGGTTTTCTTGTTATGCGATTAACAACATTAATTGATGCTTGGCGTCTTGCGGGAAAACATCTTTTGAGAAATAAAAATGGTGGATTTACGGATTTAAAATGTTATCTTGACGGATTTTTTACACATATAGTTGATAATCCTTTTTTACTGGACGAAGAAGAAACACTGGAAATAAAAAATGCATCTAATGTCTTAATTAATTTTAAAAAATTTTGTGAATTGTTAACGGGAAGAAGACGAGACAAAAGGTACTATCCTTCAGCAGGTCGAATTCATCTTGTTATTATTGATGATTTAGGGGCTGACTATTCAGAAAAGGGGTCGCGTAGAATTTCTTCACGTTACTGGGGCAAGGATCCAGGGGTTTTCCATAAGCCGCTCTGTTTTTTAAATTATCTTGGGATTGACCGATGTCGGCATTCGCCTTATTCAACAAAGGATGTTAAAGCACAAGCGCTCTTTGGTGAATATTCGATTTTTGGAAAAGAGATTTGTCCCCAGGTTGTAAATACCGAGGGTAATGGAGTTGATTCACGTCATTACTAATCTTGCAATCGAGTGATTTCTGATTTGTGGGGCGTGAGCGAAAAAAGCTTGCGCCCCATTTTTTTTCTGCGCAGTGGGTTTGCGCGCTTAACGCGCTTAATTTTAGCCAGGGAGCATTCGTTTTAAGATTGATTTTTCTAAAAAAAGGCAAAAAACCACTTTTTTAAAGAAAAAAATGATTTTTTGAGTTTTCGGGCTAAGATAGTTTTTTGTAGCAAGATAACTATTTAAAAACAAGGAAAAAATATATGAAATATTTACTTTTAGTTGTCCTTGCTTTGGGGTTCGGCCTTGGTGCGCATGAGCCAAAAGCGGTGCGGATCAGCAAACTTGAGGTTAAAAGCGCGGTTACTGCGCAATTATCACCAGACAGAAGCGATCTAGTTATTTTTGCGAATGACGATTTTGTGGCGCTTGAAACGCAATTTAAATCAAAAAGATCATTCAACGACGCTGTGCAGACAAAAAATCCAATCGTTGGTGAGTTGCATCGACGAATCGAAAAGTTGAAAAAAGAAGTTGCAGCAGGGTCTGCTGTTGGAGCATCGCGCACTGTAGCGTTTAAAATTGCTTCACAAAACGAAGTTGGTGAATTTACCCGCGAGGTAGATCTTACCATCGTTTCTACAAAAACATCACCGATTTTGCTTTCTGTGCAGGTGACGGTTGCAGGGCTTTTAAAACCCGCTGAATCGTTGCTTAATGCCATTAAATCTGTGGCCGATGAATCGACAGTTCTCGAGAATCATGGCGGCAAGTTGTTTCTAGCAGGAGCATTGACGTGGTTTTATTTTTGGAAAACGCAAAATTATCCAGCAGTGGCCGTCAGGGCATATGACTGGGTTTTTGCGGACAAGCCTTTGTGCGGGATGCCGTACGATAAGGAAACCGTAAAGCAGGGAATCAGAGCCAGTGTTTATGGTGATCATAAAGAGTTGGAAATGCTTTTCTGGGATGATGTAGAATCTGTTGATGATATTACATCTTTCTTGCGCTCTGCGCAGCCAAAAACAGTCGCCTTACAAGGTGGGGGTTCATGGACTTTTAAGGGTATTTTTGTTGTTCGGATGACAACGCTTGTTGAAATTTTGCGCTTAGCGGGAAAACGGTTATGCAGGCACGAAGATGGCGGCTTTTCTGAGTTCGAAAAACGCCGAAATGAGTGGTTTAATTTTTCTTGCGGTGGCGGTGATGAAAGTTATTCAAATCCATTGTTTCTTGGTAACGCACAAGATCTTTTTATAAAAAATGGTTATGGCTTTAAGATTTCATTCAAGGCTTTCTTTGATCTTTTAAGTGGCCGTCGAAATGGTCAATGGACTAAGGCTCATGATGAAAAACTAGCGCTTTGTGTTATTGATGATCTTGGCAATGCGTATACCAAAAAAGCTAGCTGGCTGAAATCGCGCAGAATTTCTTCGCGTTACTGGGGTAATGATGCGGGCTATTTGCATTGCTTGGTCTGTGATGTGCCGCGGCTTGGTATTGGGCGTTGCATTCACCAGCCATTTACAAGCGCGCAGGTTAAATCGTGGTTATTTGGTTATGGATCTATTTTTGGTGATTCTTGCTGTCCTTCGATTTTTGATACTCAGGGTAATCTAGTTGATTTAACGGATTACTAATCTTGCAATCGAGTGATTTCTGATTTGTGGGGCGTGGGCGAAAAAAGCTTGCGCCCCATTTTTTTTCTGCGGAGTAGGGTTGCTTGAATGAGTAAAAAAGCATTTTGCGAAACAGGTAAAAAGCTGTCATTCCCTGAGCATGCTTGCGCTTTTTTGTAAAACTCGATAGAAAAAGAGTGTTGGGTTTTTGAATATGCGGGGTTTGTATGTCGGTGGTGCGTGGGAGTCGTGGTGTGGAAAATGAAAAAAATATTCAACTGCGCGGAAACTTTCTCCTTTTTTATGCATTTGATATTGGTGATGAAATAAATCTTAAGGCGTTGCAAGCGTCGCAAATTTTACCTTCGTTTGTGCTTCCTACATCGCCGGGGTTTAAGAATTATCACGTGCCGGTGTCGGTACAACTCGCAGACTGCGATCCGTCGGGTGCGCAACGCTCGCGAACCGATTGTATCGCGGCAAAATTACACTCGTTTGGGGTGATTTCGTTTTGCTACAAAATTCCATTCAGTGCCAATTTTGAAGAGCTCAAAAGTCGGTTTATCGAAATTTCGGGTGTCTATGCCGAAAAAGCCGAAGCAGATGCTGCAATGTTGTTTCGGGGGATTGAGTCTTTCGTCTCAAAAAAACAATTATTTCACATGAAAGAGCGCTACAGCGCGGTGCAGATTACGCCGGTTGATGGCCTTACCCCAGAAAACTTTAAAGAAACCTATGGTTCTAAGATTGCATCGTTGTTGCGGTATGAAAAAGAATCGCTTTCTGATTATCAGCAAGAGGCGGTCTTGGCCTCATCTTCGGCATATTATGGCCAAGACATGGTGATTATCGATGGCGAAGCGGCATTTATTTATGATGATGAATATTATGAAGTCTTGGAGTTTTTGGAGTTTGTAAACATTCAGCGTTTAGAGCTCAAAAACTTTGATCGCGTGCTTGATGCGCAGCTTAATAAATTTTATTCGGGTGATAGTTCGTATGAATTGTCTTGGAGTTCGTATATCCCGCTGGTCAAGGGTAAGGAAGATCGCTTGGTCGAAGAGTTGGCGCGTTTGCGTGTTGATATTTCCGTGATTGTCGATCGTCTTGAAGTAAGTATCAAGATGTCGGGTGACCCGTATCATGAAGAAATTTATACTATGTTGGTCGACAAATTATTGATTCCTCAGTGGCTTGAGTCGGTGAACAAGAAACTTTCGATTGTGCAGGATTTGTACACCATTTATCGTGACCGACTTGCAAGCATTCGTGGTGAGCTGTTAACCGTTGTGATCATCATTTTGGTTGGCATTGAAGCCTTTTTTGCTTTTTTGCATCTGCGTGGGTAGAAAGCTTTTCTGGATTTGATACACTTTAAAGTATGATTTTTTATCGTTTTTGAGGAAGTTGAATAATTCATGGCAACGCTTGAGCAAATTGTTTCGTTATGTAAACGTCGGGGTTTTGTTTTTCAGTCGGCAGAAATTTATGGTGGCCTGAACGGGGTCTATGATTTTGGTCCGTTGGGCGTTCTGCTTAAACAAAATATCAAAAATTTTTGGATGGATCATGTTGCCAAAGCAGAATTTGATGTAGTGTTTTTTGATGGAGCCTTACTTGGTCATGAAATGACCTGGACCGCTTCTGGACACGTTTCTAATTTTAGTGATCCGTTGGTTGACTGTAAGAATTGCAAAAAACGTTACCGCGCAGACGATGATGATTACAACGCAGAAAAACCATGCAAAAGCTGTGGTGTTAAAAATTGGACCGAAGAGCGTCGTTTTAACTTGATGTTTCAGACCAACATGGGAGCTATGACTGGTGACAGCATCGCCTACTTACGCCCAGAAACCGCACAAGCTGTCTTTGTGAATTTTAAGAATGTTATGACTTCCTCGCGCACTTCGATTCCTTTTGGGATTGCGCAAATCGGGAAGGCTTTTAGAAACGAAATTACTCCAAAACAATTTTTATTCCGCATGCGAGAATTCGAGCAAATGGAGCTTGAGTTTTTCTGTCATCCGTCAACTTCAAATACTTTTTTTGAGACATGGTGCAAGATCAGAAATGATTTTTACCAAAAAATTGGTCTGAATATGAGTAAGATTCGTCAGCGTCCACACGCAAATGATGAGTTGGCACATTACTCGCAAGCGTGTGTTGATATGGAGTATGAATTTCCGTTTGGTTTTAAAGAACTTGAGGGGATTGCTCATCGTGGTGATTTTGATTTAAAACAACACTCTCAGTTTAGTAAAAAAGATTTGTCGGTACACGACCAGCAAGCAGGAACGAGTTATCTTCCGCATGTGGTTGAGTGCTCGGTTGGTGTTGATCGGTTGTTTTTGACCATGTTGTTTGATGCGTATACCGAAGATGTGGTCGATGGTGAACCGAGAGTCTTTTTGAACTTTGCTCCACACATGGCGCCAATTCGTTGCGCAGTGTTTCCTCTCACAAAACATCAGGGCGAACTTGCGGGAAAAATATTTGCTGATTTAAAAAAGAAATTTGCATTTGTGCAGTACGATGATGGTGGCTCGATTGGAAAAAGATATCGCCGTCAAGACGAAATCGGAACGCCATTTTGTATCACGATTGACTATCAATCGGCCGAAGATGGTGCGGTTACCGTGCGTGAGCGCAACTCTGGATCTCAAGAACGTATTGCGATAACTGAATTGGTGGAGTATCTTGCTGCCAAGCTTGCGCAATAACCTAGTTAGAGAGTTTTGTTGTGGAAAACGTGCCAGAAAAACGTAATTTGTATCAGTGGATAGTTCATCAGGTCAATTCGCGTTATGCGTACCAGATTTTTTTTGTCTTGTTTTCCCTCGAGATTATTTTATTGATTCCGCTCGATCCGGTGATGGCGTTTTTTGCCATGCATCGGTCCGATGATGCCTATAAATTTGTGCTTCTGGGTGTTTTGGGTTCGGTTATTGGCGCAGCCATGGGGTACGCGTTGGGCGATTTTTTATGGGATTTTGTTGGTAAGCATATTCTGACATTGTTTGTTTCTGAGTTGCGACTTGCTGCATTTGTTGCAAATTACCAGATGCAGTATGTACCAACGGTTTTTTTTGGAGCCTTAGTTCCGTTTCCCTTTAAGTTGCTTACCGCATCGGCAGGTCTTGTCGAAATTCCTTTAGTTCCTTTTTTAAGTGTGGTTGCTGCCGCTCGAGCGCTTCGATTTTCTGTCATCGCGTTTGTAAGCATTCGGTGGGGAGCAGAAGTTAAGCTGTTTTTGCATCGATATGGTCGCCATCTTTTGTTCTTACTTGCGGTTGCTCTTTCGATTGCCCTAGTGTGGTATGCAGTGTTTTTTTAGTTGATGTGCGCGAACGAGTATGTTTCATATAAAAAAATTTCAAATTTCTCCTGGCGTTCTCATTTTACTTTCATTTTTAGCGGTGATCACGGTTGGTTGTTTGTTGTTGCAATTACCATTGATGCGTCTTGTCGACTGTTCACTGATGGATCTTATTTTTACTGCAGCATCGGCAACATGTGTGACCGGCATTCAAGTCGTCCCAATCTCAACCTTTTCATTTTTTGGTAAGTGTGTGATTTTGGGGCTCATTCAGATCGGTGGGCTGGGGCTCATGACGCTGTCTTTTTCTGTGTTGTCATTGTTTTTGAATTTTGGGATAGCAGACCGCGTAACGGCAAGTAAAATTTTGGATTTTGAGTATTGGGGAAGAATCAAAAACTTTTTAAAAATAATCGTTTCCGTGACCTTGTGCTGTGAGCTTGCGGGAGTTGTGGCGCTGTATCCCATTTTGTTGCGTTACTTCAAGCCTGCACAAGCCTTATTTAATGCTCTTTTTTATTCTGTTTCTGCATTTTGTAATGCGGGAATTTCACCGGAAGATGGTGGCGTATTTGAGTACATGCAAAATTATAAATTTATGAGTGTGTTGGGCTTACTTGTTTTTGCGGGAAGTACAGGATTTATTGTGTGGCAAGATTTGGCTGTGCTGGTAAAACGATTGTTTAATTTTTCGGGATTACGTCGAGCGGTTCCGGTGTTTTCGCTTCATACACGGATTGTGTTTTTGGCATCGTTTGGGTTGATTGCATTTACCACTTGGTTGTTTTGGATGTTTGAATGGAATAATTCATTTGCTGGTCTTTCTATTGGCGATAAGGTTGCAAACTGTTTGTTCAATGCGGTGAGTCTGCGTTCTGCAGGTTTTACTACAATCGATTATGTGCACGCAGCGCTGCCTGTTCAATTTATAGTAATTTTTTTGATGTTAATTGGGGGAAATCCGGTTTCGACTGCATCAGGGATCAAAACAACAACATTTGTTTTGTTGATCGCAACAATTATTGCAACGGTCAAAACGCGCAGTGAGGTGGAGATTTTTAATCGTACCATTCCATCAGATCAAGTGTACAAAGCGCTGGTCATTTTGGGGTTGAGTGTTGCGTGGTTGATGTCAACTTTTTTTGTCCTTATTCTGACCGACGGTGGCGCGTTTGATACGTTCTATCTTTTTTTTGAGCACGTTGCTGCATTTTCTACCGGAGGTCTTTCTGTCGGGATTGTTGGATTGCTTTCGCCTCTGGGTAAGTGTGTATTGATTGTGAATATGATTGTTGGTCGAGTTGGTATTTTGACGTTGTTGTTGGCGTTGGCGCGAAACCATGCGCGAAGAAATTATAAGTATCCTGAAGAACGTGTATTGATTGGGTGAGAAAATGAAATTTGGCATTATTGGTTTGGGACGGTTTGGCTTTCAGTTGGCGATTACGCTTGCAGAGTTGGGGTGTGAAGTTTTGGCGATCGATCGCAACGAAGAAATTGTCGAATCGATCAAAGAGCAAGTTACACAATCGATTTGCATGAACGTTATCGACGAAGAATCACTCACAGAAATTGGGATTAGCGAGCTTGATGTGGTTATTGTGGCTACCGGAGAGTCGTTTGCGCAATCGGTTTTGCTGACCACCATTTTGAAGAAAAATTTAAATGTGCCTTACGTTGTGGCGCGTGCGATGAACGATATTAATGAAAAAATTCTAAAGCTTGTTGGCGCAGACAGAGTGTTTGTTATCGAGCGCGACATGGGTGTAAAAATTGCATACACCTTGAGCTTGCCACTTGCCGATGTGGTTCCTGTGACGCATGATTTTGCGGTAACAACGATTGTGGCGCCATTCCAATTTGTTGGCAAACAAGTGGGTGAAGTTAATGCTGCAAAACATCCGCGGATCGCATGTATTGGTGTTCAGAAGGGTGACGAAATTGTATTGGTTGGCGACACGTATATCATCCTAGAAACCGATAAGTTGGTATTTGCTGGAAATAAGCGCTATTTGTCGTCACTTTTGCGCGGATAATTGGACCTTGTGCAGATTTTGAAAGAGCGCAATTTCTTGAGGAAAAGAGTCTTTCATGCAACATGTTCTGTCAATAACCATTTGTAGGGTTTGTGCAAAATATTTGGCATCGACCCCCGGGCTGATTTTTGTTTTGATTATATCGTTATCACAAAATGTTTGAATTTCTTTCCAGACCCTAGTGCTAAAAAAGTTGCTCAATCTTAATTTTTCCCAGATCAAATGTGGTTTCATGCATAGAATGCGTGTTGCTTCAACCGGATCTGATTTGATCAGTTCTATAAAATTTTGAATAAATTCCCCAAAAGCACTTTCTTTTGCTGCTGTAATGGTGTCATTTTTTCCATCTTGTTGTAAGGCGATCATATATTTTTCTTGAAAGTTTGCCAGAAGGTCAATCGTGCTTTCTTTAAAGCATCCGGTGACCAATTCACTTCTTTGGGCATCGGTAAGATCGAGCAGAGGGTTGTTGGTAATTATTTCGGAGCCTATTTTTATTGAGCAATTTGAATAATGAGGGATAAATATTTGTAGTGAATGGGGAGTGATTCTAGCTCTTGTATTTGGAACTTCCGCATATTCAGATGCAAAGTGGAGAAAGGGCGTAGTGGTCAAATATTTTTTGAATGCTATGAGTATGGCTTTATTTTGTTCAAGTTCTTCTTCGGCCCGTTTTTTTGCTCCATCTTTTTCTAGTTTTTTTTGTTTGATTGCTTCGCGTCGTTTGATTTCTTTTTTAACAAAAAAACCAACTACCGCAGCTCCCATGACTGAAGCAAGGGTTAAAAGTTTTTTTTTATTCTTTTGAAAAAAAGAAAGCACTGGAACTTGTGCGTTGCAGAAATTGGTAACGACAGAAAGGATTTTTGCATCGGTAGCCGTTGGCACAAACGCAGAAAGAACAATGTGAATTTCGCTTTCTTGCTTTCGTAGGGTGTATTTTACACAAAACGTAAATGGTAATTCGGGGAGGGTGATAGTTGCAGAAAAAATCTGACTTTTTCGGGTTATTTTATCTGCACGAAGTGAGGCAATTTGTGATTGAACTTGAGTAAAAAGTATTTTTAGGAGTTCGTTTTTGCAGCATAAAACAGCTTGTGGTGATTGTTTGGTGTGATAAAAGTCCAAAAAATCATCGGCAGGAAATCGGATATGTTCTTGCCCGTCGGGGAGTTTGGAAATTTTTTTTACATTTACCGTCAGCGTGTGTGCAAAATGTACCGGTGAGCTTGAACCAGGAGTTGCGATGCATGGCACAGAAAGGGCGCACAAAATAATACGTAAAAAGTTTTTCATCGTTAATCGTGTTCTTCTTCTTCTTCTGGTAATTTGACTTTGTGCAGATCTTTAAATATTGCAAAATCGCATGGGAAATGGTCTTTAATGCAGTATGCCTCACCTTCAGATTGTGGCAAAAAAGCTCTTCTGAGTAACAAGCCAAAATGTCTACCTTCACTGTGTGCTGCATTTATATCCGTTGGAACGATGGTCTTTTGTACTATTGTTAATATTTGCTTTGGCCAAACTTTTTTATTTTTTTTATAAAAATCTTGTTCAAGAAGTTGATGGTAGATGGTCATTGGCTTAAAGAAAAAAATTCTTTTGTATTCAACGGCGTCAGACATTTTTAGAGCAGTTAATTTATTAAAAAATTTTTCAATGACACTCATTTTATTTTCGATGATATCTGGATTATAGCCATCTTTTGCAAGCGCGATCATGTAATCTTCTTGAAATTGAGAAAGTAAATTGATGGTACTTGCTTTAAAACAACCAGTGGCAAGTTCTTTGAGTTCTTCATGCGTGAGTGTTTCTTCTGTAGAAAAAAAGTCTCTATTATTATACTCCGGGATATATTGAGTAATATATTTTGCAATTATATTTGCGGCTGCCGTAAGGTCTGGAAATTCTTTGCGATCATGGCTGTGTGCAAATATCAGAAATGGAGTAGTTGTTAAATAGTTTTTGAAAGCAAGAAGGGCTTCTTTATTTTTCGAAGGGCGTTCAGCGGATTCTTGTTTTGTTTTTTTAACGCGGTTAGCGAATTCTTCTTCTTCTCGTTTTTCTCTTCTGATTGCTTTCTGTCGTTTGATTTCTTTTGTTACAAAAAAACCAACTACCGCAGCTCCCATGACTGAAGCAAGGGTTAAAAGATTTTTTTTATTCTTTTGAAAAAAAGATAAGACTGGAACTTGTGCGTTGCAGAAATTGGTAACGACGGAAAGTATTTTTGCATCGGTTGAAGTAGGCACAAATGCAGAAAGAACAATGTGGATTTCACTTCCTTGCTTTCGCAGGGTGTATTTTACACAAAACGTAAATGGTAATTCGGGGAGGGTGATAGTGGCAGAATAAATCTCAGTTTTTCGGGTTATCTTAGCTGCACGAAGTGAGGTAATTCGTGATTGAATTTGAGTAGAAAGACTTTTTAGGAATTCGTTTTTGCTACATAAAACAGCTTGTGGTGATTGTTTGG
>VHBT01000030.1 GCA_016871815.1 Candidatus Dependentiae bacterium | reverse complement strand
ACATTTGCGAACCCCGAACAGTATACACCGGAAGAGGATCAACAAAATTATTAACAACAACAGAACAGAGAGGTTCACTCAATAAAGTCATCAAAATTATCAGTATTTTAATGCTCAGATAAAAACCCCTGGAGAAAATCTTCATAACTAGCTCTTCAACCATACAAACATGCTTAAAAATATCTTCAGGACGTATACCACCCAATCACATATTCGGTCAAGAACACAAAGGCCATAGATGCGATAAAACATTAAAAAACAATACTTAATGTTCCTGTAAATGTATACGGCGAATACACCTGTGTTCCATGAAGCACGGCCTGAAGGCTTGTACCAGCCTGCAAATTATCCGTCATTTCATAAATAAGGCCCAAATGAGCAACCCCAACCCTAAATTCCGACAGTCGCGCCAATGTATTACACCCAGCCTTAAAGACCCCAACATAATCAGAATCCGTTACGGTTATCGTATCCCTACGTTTTACAATCCAGGAATAATCAGCATAACATTTCATTCCCTGCACAAAACCATCTGAAAACATTGATGCAGTCAGATTCCAGACACCACCCCGCTTATGATTGACGGGCGGTTTAAATGGATACAAAACAGACTGAAATTCATTATTTGGCACCCGCAAGTCAGTTCGCGCGCGCTCTTTAAAGAAGGTATACCCCCCTGAAAAGGTTAAATTAATCGTGTTTTTAAAGTCCAAGCTGGTTGCCCCTTCCATAGAAAATCCCGTAAAGCCATCAGCCCCACGGGGAAGCAACATCTTTAAAACACTCTCTTTTTCTGTAGCTAAAGGCTTTGTTTCCCATATTTTTTCACCTGGAACCGTAAAGCCAAGGGTAACTCGAGGAATCAATGTTACAAATTCATCTTTTTTTCCACCAAACTCAATTGGGTAGTACAACGCCACTTGAGCCGTAAAATCATCCAGAGCTATTTCTTGATACCCTTTTGCGTGCATCCCTAGCTCATCAAGCAATCTATCTCGCTCTAAGTTCCACATAAATGCTGCCGTAACAGGACTTGCAGACAGAGCGGCAGCACTTTCGACATACTCTGCACTTGTTGCTGGATTTTGAAATTTAGGATCAGAAGCTTTTTGATCAAGCACCCCTGCTTGAATCGAAACAACAATTCCCTCTGCTGGTTCAAAACAAAATTCAGTGCGTAGACCAATTTTTTCATAATCAAAATCAACGCTGTATGCCAATTCTCTTTGGTTTGTAAACTGCATTGCATTTAATGCCACTCGATGCGTTTTTGCTCTATTCCAAAAAAGCGGAAAATCTTCAGGATCTCCATACACAGGGATATAATCTTCCGGATCTCTATCTGAAGCATAATTAGCAATTAAATCATGCGCCATTGCTCCCATACCCCAGGTTCCAATTCGATCACCAAGCCTCTGAGTCTCTGCAGATGATGGCCCATAACATGCTTTAATTATCTGCGTATACGGAGAAATGCTAAACGAAAAATATGGTCGCTTTTCATCTTCTTGCTTTCTTCCCAGCAAGGACATTTGCGAACCCCGAACAGTATACACCGGAAGAGGATCAACAAAATTATTAACAACAACAGAACAGAGAGGTTCACTCAATAAAGTCATCAAAATTATCAGTATTTTAATGCTCAGATAAAAACCTCTGGAGAAAATCGTCATAACTAGCTCTTCAACCATACAAACATGCTTAAAAATATCTTCAGGATGTATACCACCCAATCACATATTCGGTCAAGAACACATCGGCTTATTTCTTTTTTATGAATAACATCAAAATTATCATGCAAGATATAAAAAACCTTTCTATACTCAATCCGCAAAAACATCCCAACTCTCATCAGAGGTGTTATATGAAAATATTCGATCTTATCGCCCAAGAAGAAGCGCGCCAACAAGCAACCGTAAACCTTATCGCTTCTGAAAACGTTGTCAGCAAAGCAGTGCTCGAGGCAACAGGCTCTGTACTCACAAACAAATATGCTGAAGGATACCCTGGTAAAAGATATTACGCAGGTTGTGGAATTATCGACCAAATTGAAGATTACTCACGAGAACTTTGTAAAAAAATCTTTAATGCTGAACACGCAAACGTGCAACCGCACTCTGGATCTAATGCAAATTTAGCAGTTTTTTTAGCTGCTCTTGAACCCGGTGACACTGTTCTTGGAATGTCTTTACCAACCGGAGGTCACCTAACCCATGGACACGCTCTTAATATTTCTGGACGATATTTTAATTGCATCGGCTACGGTGTTGATCCTGTAACGCATCGCATAAACTACGAAGAAGTAGAACAACTTGCGCACAAACACAAACCCAAATTAATCATCGTCGGCGCATCGGCATACTCTCGATTTATCGATTATGAACGTTTTTATTCAATCGCAAAATCAGTTAACGCTCTTCTCATGGCAGACATTGCCCATGTTGCAGGACTTATCGCTGCAAATCTACACCCCTCTCCATTTCCATATGCCGATTTTGTTACCAGCACGACGCACAAAACACTCAGAGGCCCTCGCGGTGGCATCGTTATGTGTAAAAAAGAATTTGCAGAAAAATTAGACAAATGCGTAATGCCCGGAGCTCAGGGCGGGCCACTGATGCATGTAATTGCAGCAAAAGGAATCGGCTTTGAAGAAGCTCTAACACCTGAATTTATAGAATATCAAAAGAACGTACAAAAAAACGCACACCTCATGGCCGAAAACTTTTTGCACTCAGGATACGACATCGTCTCTGGCGGAACAGACAACCATTTATTTGTAATTAACTTTACCAAAACTCATCCAAACTTAAGTGGAAAAACAATTGAGCGAGCTCTTGAGCTTGAAGGAATATTAGTTAACCGAAACATGGTGCCTGGCGATCCAAAAAGCGCGTTACTGACAAGTGGCATTCGAATTGGAACACCAGCAATGACAACACGCGGATGGACCGCTCAGGACTTTATAGAATGCGCAGAAAAAATAAAATCGATTATACGCTCGCTTGAATAGTCGGTTCTGCAACAGGAAGAGACAATCTGCGATATTTATCAAACAACTCCATACTGTACGGAAGCGCTTGCTTAAGCAAAGAATACACAGCCTGTGCATACTGCTGCGCTTCCCACTGAGCATGATTGTCAACGCGAACAGCAATAAAATGCATCATATTATGCAAGTCTTGCTTCCAAAGCCATTTAGTATAAACATTTAATGGAAGCTGCATGCGAGCAATCTCTGCTGGAATTTTTTGTGCTAAATCAAATTCATATTGTGCATACGCTCGTTCACAATTGCTTTGTAATGTTTTGCAAAATTCTTCCGCATACAAATTAGAGCTCTGGGCATCACGTCCTTGCTTATTAGTCGCAGCAGGAACACCAACTGTAGCTGGATCAGGAATATAAAATTCATTAGGCAATTTAATATATCGCCCAGAAATTTCATTAATCGTTGCAGTTCGATGACGAACAAATTGACGTGCAATAAAAATAGGCATTTTCATTTCAAGCCAAATTTCAACCATTTCAAAGGGGGTTGTATGTTTATGCTCAAGCAAATATTTCGCTAATTTTAGATCGGCCTCTCTTGTTCGCCCAACTTTATCTGCGGCATCAAACGAAAATCGTGCAGAATTCGCAGGATCAACATCATCTGCATC
Organism: Candidatus Dependentiae bacterium; assembly: GCA_016871815.1. NCBI lineage: Bacteria > Candidatus Babelota bacterium. The sequence goes on along the minus strand of VHBT01000030.1, from coordinate 6,653 downwards.
AAATTCAAATTCAGGTCTGCGAACAGGTCCTGAAATATTACGCAAACGCACATATCCGTGATCGAGAACTTTTACAAACTTCATGGGACTGTTCCTTTATTGATCGTAAAACAACAATCCCAAAGTTTATCTAACCAAACTAAAAAAGATATCTTTTCGCACTCTTATTGCGCAGGCATATCAATCAAGGTTGCACCCTGCTTTTGACAGCGTGGACAGGTATGATGAGAGTTTATCCACTCTTGCAAACAAGCCCTACACGCAGCTTTTTTAACGGTACAATCACAGTTTGCAGTAGTACAATCACCAACTGCATCCATACACAAATAACATTCACGATCATCATCTTGCGCATCAGATACAGGCTGAGCACTTAAAACCTCTTGCGCAGGAGGAGCAGATGGAACAACAGGAGCAACAACGGGTTGCGCTACAGTAGAATCATTTTTCTTAAAAATATCCGCCAGAGTTACCCGTGCCCTACACGTCGGACAATTTTTCGACTGATTTACCCACTGCCGGATACAATCTTTATGATATCCCGAATTTTTACATGAACAGGCAAGTACATACACCTCATTTTCTGGAACAGAATCACCACAAAAACATTCAAATGAATTTGCATTTCCAGCCGGCAAAACAGGTTCAATATATTCATCAAGCGGAGGTGCGGTTGGAGTAACTGGTAAAATACCTACAGGCTGAACCTCATCTAATGGCGGAGCTGTAGGAACAACAACCTGAACCGCAGGCCGCTGCTGAGCTTGCAATTGATTTAAGCGATCACGCTCTTGCTGTTCACGGCGCGCTCTTTCTTCTGCTTCTCTACGATTTCGTTCCAACAAAAGAGCCTCTGCTCGTGCCTGCTTTGCTTGTAACTCTTGTGCATAAAGAGCGGAGTGCCGAACAAATAAGATTCTTTGATTTACCAAATCCAATGCCTGCTGCAACAAACCAACTTTGTGGTGTATCTCTAAAATGTACGAATCTTTTAATGATGATAATTCAGGTTTTCGCAACAATCGCTCAGATCGAGCAATACAATATAAAAAATCTTTTTTAACATCTTCCAACAATTTCAAAACAGCCTCTAATGGCCACTCTTGACCTTGAGTCACTTGCATCCAACTGAGATCTGTTTGAACTTGTCGACCAAATGCAACGACCGGCAAACTAACTAATCGGGCGTACTCCTCATTAAACTCCTTAACAAGAATCAACGCCGCTACAATTTTTTGACGCTGCAAAATAACCTTGAGCAAATCTCTACTTGCTAGAACCTTTACAGAAATATCTGCAACCTGAGACTGTGTCAAATGAATAACAACATCCCTCTTGAGCAAGCCATCTCCCTGCAAAATAATTTGTTCTGCTGTGTTTTTAGCTTCATTCAATTCACTTCCAAGAAGCGCAACATCATACAGCAATCCAAACCGCTTCATCCAAGCTTCATCATCAACAGGACTTTGCTGAAGAACGAGAGAATGTACAAGAACATAATATTCTGAACACAAGCTCTCGTACTGAAATTGAGCACGACAAAATGCTAATCGAGACTCACAAAGATCCTTCAAGCGAGGATATCTATACATTTTATTGAGCACATCAGCTTTGACTTCAGCTTTGATTGTTGCAGCATGAACAACACCAAGAAGATTATTGGCGACATCTTGCATACATACCAAAGAATTTTTCAAACCCTGTAAACGATGAACAAGCGATTCATATGTTTTCAAATCTCCAGCGGCAGAACGCATCCAGGAATCGCCAGAAGTTTCCATTAATTCAGGAGCTCCAAAAACCGCATTGTATAAACGCGAAAACTCTTGGTAATCAACTGCTGCCGCAACCCATGCATATCGCTGACCACAAATTTTTTGCAAATCAGCAAGCCGCACTAATCCAACTTTTAGACATTGGAGTTGATCGTTGGTCATCTCAGAAGATCTACAATCAAGCAACAATCCAGCAACCCTGACCAGTTCTGCAAGCTCATTTCCAATATTTTTTAGACGCAACAGCACATCAGCAAGACCGATAAACGGCAACTGCCAAGAAGTACCATCAAACGCCTGTGGTGACAACTCCTCAGCATTATTTAGACGGGCAAATTCTTTTGAAAAATTATCAACCCAAATATCAACCGTATTCCCTGCACTTATTTTTGAATAAGAAAAAGCCCCTACCAAAGCGCCCAAAAGAGTCAGGCCAATTCTTGTTTTAGCGACAGCAGAATATCTCAAGGAAGCTATAAAATATGACAAACCTCCACCGCCCAAAAATGCCCCCAAACCCTTTACAAGTCTCTCCATTCGAGTTGATGGCAATTTATTATGTGCCCACACAACACGAGATCCAAAGACACTTTCCGGCCGTGCAATCAAAAGGCCATTTGCCGCAAGGCAACACAAAAGCGCCCCATACCCTATTTTTTTAATATTCATAATTAATCCTAAATTTATTTCTTAAAAAACAGAGTGAACAACGGTATTTTGTTGACCACAAAACGGACAACAACCACCATTTTGTTTTATTGTTCCGGCAACACACTCATGGTGATAATATTTACCAACACATCTTTCGCAGTTTGTTTTATACCGTTTCTTATGAGGGATGTTCCCCGAGCAAAGAGCACACGTGTTAAAGATATCAACAGGAGGTGCCGTTGGTTCTGGCGCATACGCAACTACCGGAACGGTAATTGGTTGCTGAATCATTTGCTCTGCAGCAACCCCACCATCACCAAAAGCAGAGTGAACCGTTGCTCTTGAGTAACACTGTGGACACAAATTTCCAGTACGCTTTACTGCATTTGAAATACATGCATGATGATAAAAATAATTTCCTGGAACACACTGACACTTTGTTGCATATCGTTCTTTTTTTAAAACTTGCTGCGCGCACAAGCCGCAATAGTCTGTCTCAATCGACGGCGACACAAAATACGGAGACTGTGAATAACTTAGCTGATTTGCAAGATATTCTTGTTCTACAATCTCTCGTGCTCGATCGCCAATCAATTTAGCTGTTGAATCATATTGATCTTTTAATTTTTGCTGAAATGTAAAAAGTGGATCATTTTTTATAGCCTGTACTCTCACCGTTGCAACTTCAAGCATTTCTCGCAACGCAGAAATCCTGAGCGAAAGAAGATCCATGACCTCGCGGCCTTCAGCCTGCACAATTGAGCTTGCGATCAATTTTTCGCCATACGAGATGGTTGTTAAAATATCACGCATCAACCATTCAAGACGAGAAACAACATCTACCAACTGCCATGATCGAGAGTAAGTACGAAGCTGCATTGTAAAAACAGAATCATCTGGACTCAATAACGGTTCAACCAAAAAATCATTATAAACTACAGCAAAATTTTCTAAACAAGCAGAAACCGATGATCCTGCAATATCACCATTCATGGCCACAAAACCAGATAATGCTCCGACAAGACCTGCACAAAGGTATGAACACCCTAGCTTACCAGCAGCTTTCAAGCTCCCATTTATCGCAACACCACAGACCCCACCAATAACCAATGACTTCAGACGAGAAATGAATCGTGAACCTCCCCCTTGAGGATTAATACCCAACTTTAAAGGTTGCTTTGGATTAATAACAGGATAAGCGCCTTGGGCAAGAGAAGCCAAAACAACTATGACTAAAAAATGTTTTTTCATTCTAAAAACCTTAATTTTATAATTAAAAGCATCAAACCCAACTGACTCCAGGATGCCTGAATATCGCTTTTTCGCCAGGCCTTCATTTTTTTGAAAAAAAACCTACTTTTTTATCTTTTTTGCAAAAAAGCAATTATCTAACTGACACATTATGGTTAGTCTTCATAAATAATTCGCCTTAGGCACAGTCCTTCAGCAGGGGCTTTAACCAGGGATTGATTCGAATTCGGATTTTTAAGCATTTTTGTTATTTCATGAGCCTGCAACTCGGGTCGTCTTGCAACATCAAGAGCTGCCCCCACCATGCGCCTAATTTGAAAGCGAGCAAAAGACTTTCCAACCACTGCTATCTGCAATAGCCCAAATCGAGATATTTTTTTCAAACGAATGCTCTGTACTGTACGGATTGTATCTTGCGGCTCATCTTGATCTATCGTACAAAAAGAACCAAAATCGTGCGTGCCAACAAATAATTGTAAAGCCTCGCTCAAAACATCCATCCTCAAAGACTCAGAGTAAGGATATCGCCACCCAAATCGAGCAAAAAAAGGTAATGGGCGATTAAGAAAAACATGGTAATAATAGGTTTTTGAAAGAACACGATGAAAAGGATGAAAATCATCAGTACAGTCTTTTAAAGACCGAATAACAATCGAAGAAGGCAATGATGCATTCCAGGCAAAAAGCATTTTTTCATTCAAAATCTCTAATTCAGTCCTAAAAATAGCAACTTGGCCGAGCGCATGAACACCCGAATCTGTCCGAGACGCACCTAAAATCGAAATTTTTTCGCCAAAAACACGTCGATATGTGGACTCGAGGACTCCCGCTACCGTGCGATCATCTTTTTGTATTTGCCATCCCAAAAAATCAGTTCCATCGTATGAAACTATCATTTTTATTTTTCGAATCATCTACCCCAAAGCCTTTTATTAAAAAAGTATTGCACCAATCTATTATTCATTTTCATCATAATAAATACCATACCGGCGACTAAACCTTATCTCCGATGAAATTTTTTACTATTTTTATCTTTTTAATATCTAATACAATCCCATGCAATAACAACCAGTACGTTAAAATAAGTCAGCATGAAAAAAAATTTTTATATCAATTTAATTTGATACTTTTTCTTCTTGCAAAAAAACACTCACCAAGCTTTGACGCCCTAAACACCTGCAAAGGACACGGCGCATCTGCTATTGCTAAGTTTGGACTTGTGGTTCAACAAGTCGTCCCGCTGATCGCCCCTCATGCAGCAGTTCCTGTAGCTGTTTTTACAACAGTTGTTAACGCACTCGGAGAATTTGTAGCAGAAGACGAAGAATACCAAGCATTTTTAGAGTTCAAAAGATCTCGGGGATGCAGGTCAGATCTCTGCCCTGACATCGATTTTAAAAAGGATCTTATAGTCTCAAAATTAGTCTCTAGGTCAAAAGAAATTTTAAGCTCTCAAGATCCCCTTGATCAAGCAACAAAAAAAGCCTTAGTAAAAATTATACAACACGCGCCAAGAACGCTGTATAAATCAGTAGATTTTTCTTACACACCTGAACAATCTGACGCATTTTCTCTTCTTCTGCTTAATTTTTTCTCTAGATCATATGATCTTTTTACAGAACTCATGAAAAAAATAGAGAACAGGGAACAAGTAATCTAAAAAACGCTTACAACTTCTGCAAATCATAAATCGCTTGCGGTTGATTGCTCATAGCATGCATCTGCAAGCGCTTAACCGCATGATAAACATCTTCCTGAGAGGTATTAACCACGATGTCAAATTGATGCTTTTTGAGCAGATTAACCCCTTTATACGTATATGCCCGAGCTTCCTGAGAACGCGTATGCCCAACAAACCTGTTTTTTCGCTCTCTTTCTCTATCTTCTCGAACTTCAAGCGGAGCATACACCCCCACAACAAATACTCGATAATTTTTAAGCCTACAAAGCGCATACTCAAAAACATGGTCACTCAAAAGCACATCATCAATTACCACATTAAAGCCCGCATCAAGAAACTTACACGCGCGATCATAGGTCAAGCACATAAGCTTTTCTCCTAAATCTCCCAAAGAAATAGCAACGGTTGGCTTGCCATGCTCATCAACGCCATGCTGATAGTTTATTTCACCATCAACCCAGTAGTCCCTACGCAGAGGAACGGTTTCATCCCCCAGGGCCCTGAAAATATCATCAATTCCCGCTGACAAAAATATTTTTTCGGGATAACAATTATCAATGACAGCTTTCGAAAGTGTTGTTTTACCTGCGCTTGAAGCCCCAATCAATAAAAAGGCAACCGGACGCGGATCTTTAACAAATGGATACCGACAAACATCTTGTGCTTCTTTGTAATTTGCCGTTGATTCATAGCCAGCTGCCGGAGAAAGATTCTTCAAAATCTCAACTGCCTTAGGAGGATTTTGTTTTACAAAATCCGCTAGAATCTGAGCGCACTCTGCAGAATCATGCATATGCGTCTCAAGCATCAAATCACACAGTCCCTCTCTGAATAAGTCATGCCCCTTAAACTGATAAGCGCGAAGCTCCTGAGATCTTGTATGCCCCAAAAATCTGAGCGGACGAGCTCGCTCTCGCTCTTCTCGCAACATAAGAGGTGCATACACACCAACCACATACACATTATGACCAGTACCAACATTTAATAAATACTCAAACGTGTCATCATTCAAAATGACTTCATCAATCAACACATGCAAACCACTATCTGCCGCCATTGCGCCAAAATCATAGTTAATTCTTTGAATCACATCACCAATTGAACCCATGCTCAAATCAACAATTGGGCTGCCATCGATATCAGATGTGTATGAAAAATTCACACTACCGTTTACCCATTCTTTTTTTACAATAATTTTTGTATTGCTTCCAAGAGCAAAAAACGACTGGTCAACACCCGTAGAAACATATAATTTTTCGGGATATTCACGATTAATAAACTCTCGAACAAGCGAC
>VHBT01000029.1 GCA_016871815.1 Candidatus Dependentiae bacterium | reverse complement strand
CAATACTGCTTCGTCCGTATTATGGAAAAGCGTGGTTCAATTTAGGTCGGTTGTATCTTGAGCAAAAGAAAAATGAAGAAGCTTGGTCTTCGTTTGTTAAAGCAACGCAAGGCGATTTAGACATTCCAAATGCGTTTGATATTTTGGGTCAGGTTGGCTTACAGCTTGGAAAATATGAGCAAGCAGCCATCGCATTTGAAGAAACATTGCGACGCTCTCCGGGAATCGATCTTCCGCGAACAAAATTTAATTTAGCAAATGCCTATTTTCTGACACAGCGTTTGGATGAAGCGCGTGCTATTTTTAAACAGATTAGCGATCAGTATCCACAAGACAATCAATTTTCTTACAACCTTGCAGAAACTATGTTTATGCAGGGTGAGTATGCTTCTGCATATGAAATTTTTAATAAACTTACAGCCTTTCCCGATGCGTCGCCAAATGCACCAATGCGTGCTGCTCAGTGTATTGAAAGGCAGGGTGATGTAAAATCTGCATTTGCATATGTTACTGAAAAATTAGCGTCAACAAATTCTGACAAAGTTATTAATATTCTTCGCCCCGAACATTCACGATTGGAGCTTGCTGCACACCTAAAAGATTCTGGTGGTGTGTTGTCTGCAGAAAATGTGAACTATTTTTTGAGCAAAAATGGTCAAGATGGTGTAGCATAGGAGCCTGAACGACCAAAAACCATCTGAGGTTTTGATGAAACGAGAGTGGCAGTATAGTTTGTTTGTGTGTATGTGTTTGGTTGCGTATGTATTTTATGCAAGCACATTTGAGAGCACTGTTCTTTTTGACGAAACAGTTCAAGCAGAGCTGTCAAAACAGTCTCCTTTATTTATGGATGAAGGGCTTGTGGGAATTTCTGTGTTGCTGCAGCCTCGATGGGTTCCACTGGTTGTAAATCAATCGTTAATACTTCTTTTTGGGATGAGTGCGCAGAGTTTTAGAGTTCAAAATTTTATTTTGCATTTATTGTTGGCGTTATTGATTCTGTTAATTTTTAATTTTATCTTTGATCGCTTGCCTTCTGCCTCTTGGGCGTATGAACGAAAAAATAGGATTGTACTTTTTGCCGTGGGGCTTTTTTTGCTTCATCCGGTGCAAGTTCAAACGGCCTTAAATATTTTGCAAATGCGACTCGAGGGTCTGTTGACCTTATTTGTTTTGCTGGTGCTTGGCTCTTTTATTCGATTGTTGTATGACGAAAAAACCTGGTATCACAGTCCATGGTTTTATTTATTGTTGTGTATGAGTTTTTTATTGATTGGCACCAGAGAGTCGTCAATCGTTGTTCCGTTCTTATTGTTTCTTGTCGATTTGTTTTTGGTGGTGCGTGGCTCATTGCAGGATCTTAAAAAACGAAGTTATTTTTATAGTGTTTATGGGATACTTTTTTTGGGAATGTACTTGCTGGTCAATTCTCATATTTCATTGATTGATTTGCTGCTTGGTAAAATGACGGTTTTATCTGCTCCTGGTTGTTTGGTTGTGTCGTCATATCAAAAAACGGTTTCGAGTTATGAATATTTGCTGACGCAGTTTCCGGTTATTTTTCATTATTTACGCGTATTTCTTTTTCCATTCCAGTTGTGCTGGGATTATCATTTTCCGCTGGTTACCTCTCTTGCAAACAAGCTTTTTATTTCATCTTTTTTAGGATTTGGACTTTTAGGATTTTTGGGGGTCTATTTTTGGAAGATTGTAAAAGACGACGTGTTACCTTTTGCGATGGTCTGGTTTTTAGTTTCTTTGATTCCTCGAAGTTCATTGATGCCGTCTTCTGAGCTGGTAGCAGATTACAAAACATTTTTATCTTCTGTGGGGGTGATGCTCGGCATTTCGTATTTGGTTTGTTTTGTTCTTGAGTATCTCTATAAACATTTTTCTGAGGATCAAAAAAAATTTGGGGTCTGGGTCTTTTGGATTGCTTTAGTTGGGTTATTTTCAGGGGTTATGCAGCTTTCAGCTAATCAAAAGGAATTGTGGCAAGATCCAGTTGTCTTTTGGCGATATGTTTGTTCAAAGACTCCTTTGCGTGCGCGAAGTTATTATCATTTAGGAAAGGCGCTTATTACCTCCGGGCAGCAAGATGAGGGTATGGAGTGCTTTTTTAAAGCAATAACGCTTGATTCCGGATATGCAGATCCTTTGATCGGATTGGGAGAGCATTATTTGCAGAATAATGATTTTAATAGAGCGCAAAATTATTTTGATCGCGCAGAGTTGTGTGAATCTTGCAACATGAGAAGGGTGTTTGAAAATCGAGCCGTATTGGCCTTGTCGCTGGGCAAACCACAAGAATCGATGGCTTGTTTTGAAAAAGCAATTGAATTCAAAGAATGTTCTGCTGATATTTATTTTAAATATGCTGAAGTATTAAAACAATTAAGACGGTTTAAGCCTGCGTATGATGCGATTAATATTGCTCTACAAAAATCACTTACCCCTCCAGCTGACATGGTTGTACTTAAGTCGCGATTGGCATTTGAACTTGGCAACTACTCGGATGTGGTAACTTGTCTAGAAACGATTGATCCTACACTTTTTGACATAGCAACACAGTTTGTTCTTGCTGCAAGCTATTATCGTTTGGAAAATTATAAAAAATCGGCAGATCTTTTTGGGGCGGTCTATCATAAGCGCCCTGATAATTTAGATGTGGTCTATAATTATGCCCAGGCACTTATGCAGAGCGAACGGTATTCTTTGGCAATTCCGTTATTTCAGCAGTGTGTGGAGCAGGAAAAATATCCATTCGCACAATTGCATGCTGCCACCTGTTTTTATAAAAATGGAAACACGGGTGCAGCTCGAACATTGTTTGCAAAACTAGATACCAAGGAAAATCTTTCCGATCCTGTGCGATTTAAACTTGAATCACTCAAGAAAGACTTTTTAATTGCATGAAAAAAGGGGTACACAGCGTACCCCTTTTTTACGTAATTTTGTTTTTACTATGCAGCTTCTACTGATTGACTTTGCCTTGCATCAACTAATTGCTGTGTTTCTGCTATGAGTGTTGCAAGTATTTCTGCTTGGCGGGCCATTTCATCTTCTTCTGGCTTGAGTGAAAGATGTATAACGTGCTGCATTAAAGCATCTTCTTTTTTTTCAAGTGATAAGTTATCGCTCTCATCTGTTTGGGTTGCGGCATCAATTTTTGCAGCAAACCAACGATTGTAGAGTGTTTTTAAAATATACGTAGTCACTTCAATTGATTTGTCTTTTAAATACTGAGCCGACTCATAACCGACAGCTTGTGTGTTTTGACTTGCAAAAGCCAAACTTATAATAAATACGTAGGTAACTTTCTTCATAACCCCTCCCCGGATTAGTGATAGACGATAACTTCTCTATGTTTCTTATTGTAACAATCACATCTTTTTCTGACAAAAGGCCTCATATTGTTTTTTAAAAAGGTGGGCTTTTTTGAGAAAATGATTGTTTTTTTATAAAAAAGGCCAAGCGTATTGGGCTTGGCCTTTTTTGAAAAGATTAAACTGCGGTTACTGCTTGAGCAGCATCAATATTGAGTGTGTCTGAAGTACTTTCGACTGCTACTGCAGGTTTTGGAAATTTCTTTTTGATGTCAGCTTTTTCAGCGTTGTAAGCAGCGGTAATTGCTTCTAGTTTTGCTCTAAGTTCGGCATCAATTTTTTTGTCGTTTTCTTTAAAGTGAGTATCATACAGGCCTTGAAGTGCTTGTTTGTGTGCTTCTTTAAGTTCTGCAAGTGCTTTTGCATATTCAGGGTGCAGTAGTTTGAAGGCATCGGCGCATTTTTGGCGGTGTCTTCGTGCTAAAAATCTTTTTCCATTGCTCGTTGTTTTCGCGGCGGTGTATTTGAAGAAGCGAGCAACCGGGTAAAAGGTTTCCTTTGTTACTTTTGCTGAAACTTGAGCAACGGTGAGTACCAAAAAAGCGATTTGAATTATCTTTTTCATCATCATATGTTTGTCCAATTCATTAATTGACGTGTTGTGGTCTTTTTAATGTACAAAGACATGCTTTTTTTAACAAAAGGGATGAGTTTTACTTAAAAAAATAGTCATTTATAGCAAATAAAAAGGGCTCGATTTTTAAGATCGAGCCCTTTTTATTAAAAATTAATTGTTCTTAGATGGTTGCAAGAAGCAATGAAAGAACTGACATTAATTTGATTAAAATGTTTAAGGATGGACCAGAAGTATCTTTGAAGGGGTCGCCAACGGTGTCACCAACAACAGCTGCTTTGTGCGCAGGAGAGCCTTTTCCACCAACGTTTCCAGCTTCGATAAATTTCTTTGCATTGTCCCATGCGCCACCAGCGTTTGCCATCATAAGGGCAAGAGGAACACCAACTAACGTTGCGCCAGCCAAGAATCCACCAAGAGCAAGTTTGCCTTGAAGGCCAAATCCATATCGAATAATAATTGGCATAGCGATTGTGAGAATTCCTGGGAGCAACATTTCGTATAATGCCGCTTCGGTTGAAATACCAACACATTTTTCGTAATCAGGTTCTGCTTTACCTTCCAAGAGTCCTGGAATTTCTTTGAATTGTCGACGAACTTCAAGAACCATTTTCCATGCAGCTCGACCAACAGCCTTCATGGTCATTGCTGAAAGTAGGAATGGCATGGTAGCTCCGATAAACATTCCGGTGATAACTGTTGGGTCAATTAAGTTGAGCGCAGAGAGTCCAGATGCCATGCAGTATGCTGCAAACATTGCAAGAGCAGAAAGTGCAGCTGAACCGATTGCAAAACCTTTACCAAGAGCAGCTGTCATGTTGCCAAGTGTATCAAGTTTATCGGTGATTTTTCTGACTTCAGGGCCGAATCCAGCCATTTCTGCAATTCCACCAGCATTATCGGCAATTGGTCCGTATGCATCAACAGACATCGCGATTCCAACAGTTGCAAGCATTGAGACAGCAGCAAGAGATACGCCATACAATCCACCAAAGTAGTTGTATGATGCAAAAACAACGGCAGCAATAATCCAAATTGCGGCAACGATTGAGCCAAATCCAAGGGAAAGACCGTAAATTAAGTTTGTTGCAGCACCAGATTGTGATGCTTCAGCAAGTTCTTGAACAGGTTGTCCATTGGTGTAGTGGTCGGTGATTAAGCCAATAACGATTCCGGTGATTGCTCCCAAAAAGACAGATCCAAAAAGATTTGTAGCGATTTGAGCTGATTGCATATAAAAGTATGAAGCCACAATAAAGCCGATAATTGCGATATTTGGAGCAAAGTGGAGAAGTTTTTCTGATTTTACAGGAATTACAAAAACGGAAAGCAGTCCTGCTGCGGATGCAAAAATACCGATTGCAGAAAGAACCAACGGTAAGCTTACCAGAACTGAATCTGCACTGTAGGTTTCTAGTGCCAAGACCATTGTTGCGGTTACTGCAGCAACAAAAGATTCGAAAATATCAGCACCCATACCAGCGGTATCACCAACGCAGTCACCAACGTTGTCAGCAATAACGGCAGGGTTTCTAGGATCGTCTTCAGGAATTCCTTGTTCAACTTTACCCACAAGGTCTGCACCAACGTCAGCGGCTTTGGTATAAATTCCTCCACCAACACGTGCAAACAGTGCAATTGAACTTGCGCCGATAGCGTAGCAAGTTAAAATTCTACCGAATGAAATGTGATCTTGATACAAGAAGGTAATGATGCCAAGGCCTAAAAGTGCAAGTGTGGCAACGGTGAAACCCATGACAGATCCACCCATCAAGGCGGTTAAAAGTGCAGGGCGTTCGCCTTCGTCTTTTGCAACCATCGTGGTAAGTACGTTTGCTTTGGTTGCGGCATGCATCCCTACAAATCCTGCAAACATTGAAGAAATCGCGCCAGCAACGTAGGCGTACGACTCGATTTTTCCGCTTACAAACCAGATGAGAGCTGCCGCTGCAGCGATAACAACGACCAAGATGGAATATTCTTTGTGTAAAAACGCCATCGCTCCACGTCTAATAAGATCTGCAATTCCCGATGCTTTTTTATCATGAGCGTAATCTCTGGTAACGCGCGAAAGCGTTAAGACAGTTACCAGCAAACCAAGACCGGTTGCTGCGGAATAAAGTCCAAAAGGTTGTGTAAAAGCCATAAGTATCCTTTGTTTTTGAAAAAATGATTAAGAGGTTACTGCCGATTGTAGAATTCTGGTGTCATTTTGTAAAGCAATCTTGCGTACTTCGGGTGCAAATCTTTATCGTGATTGTATGTTTACCTGTTTTTGGGGGAGTTTAATATGTCTTTTTCAATCCTTAAGTTAATACAAAAAACAGTTTTTTATGGCTTTTTATTGTTATCGGTGCCGCTTTTTTGTGCAAAGCCAAGAGTTGTGGCTGTTCCTTCTTCGACGGCAATTGTTCCCTATCGTAGTCCATTTTTGCCTGCCGCAAGAGGATATTCTAGATTTGATGATATTACTCCCTATGTGCCTCGAAAAAGGTATTCTCAGCCATCAGTTGTTTTTTCAAGGTCGCCCCTTCCTGCAAGATTGACTGATCATCGGGATGATGATGAGCTTGAAGACACCGCAGACGATGAAGATGATGCAGATGATGCAGATGATGAGGGCGATGAAGATTATTCTTCGTTTATTGAGCAACAAAAAATCTCAAATACCCTTGCCGCTTGGGAGCGAAGGCGTCCTGAGTATAAAGATTTTATGAAGACGGTAAGGCGTTGGATTGCTGGTGATTTTCAATCTCTTCAGAATGTGCTTAAAGTTCAATTGATGCTTATCCTTGTTAAGTTTAATGATGAAATTACCGAATATAAGAGGCCCTCTGAGGATGATTCTCGAGATTTACTTGCTGATCCTATGGTCGAAAAAGTCAAAGAAAAATGGAAGGCGTTTTTTGATCGTGTAAAATCAAAATACGTTGCTGGTGGTTGGCCAGTTGCTGAAGTCGTTGATAGAAAAAATGTTAGAAGAAAAACAGGTAATTTTCAGATTTTTCTTTCGCAGTTGCAAAAAGCTTTTTATGAGCAAGCTGTTCCAATTAATATTCTTGTAAATTTTGCACGAATCTTCACCCCAGGAAAAATGACATTACAGTATTATCATGATCTTAAAAATTCGATTGATGGCATGCTTCTAGTAAATGAAAATTGGGTTTTTGCCGCGTATCGATTTCTTCGTCGAGTAATTGAAGAGCTGGAAATACTCAGGGCTAAAAATGTAGACAGTGAAGAAATAGCAGGTCTTATTGATGAATTTGATGCGATTACAAATGATTTAAAAGAAGTTTTAACCGATGGCAAAAAAACAAGTTTTATTACAGGGACTTTAGAAGGTCAAAAAAGCGAAGTTGAGCGCCTTAAAATTGATGTCATTTCAAGATTGGATGAGATTGAAGATGATGCACAAGAAGTAGCTAAAGTTAGAAAGCTGAATGTTGAGAAGATTTTGCGTTTGTTTTATTCGTTTAATCAAATGCTCTTGCGGGCTGATTCGGCATGGATAAATGTAAATAGTCCGTCAGTCAGAAATATGCTTAATCGAATGTATCGTTTTTATGATTCAGTTGTAAAAATGGGGCCAGGAGTTTCTCGAGCTGAAGATTTATTTATTTTTCTTCAAGAGCTTGTGCGAACACATTTTTTGATCGATTGTTGTTCGTCATTTGATAGCGTTTTTAAAAAATGTGTTTCAACTGATATCGAGTTGGAAAAAAATTTAAAGAAAAAATATGCCGAATTATGTGATCGTTTATGCTCACCACATCAGTTTGCTTCTCCAGATAAACAAGAATATCAATTGTTTAAATTTGAAGTCTATTATGATCCCTTGGTTTCAAAAATGGATGATTATACGAATTCATTAGAGAATTTTGTTAAATCATTATGGAGTTTTTTTCCACATGTCCGAGGTAGAAATGATAAAGGTGAACTAGTACCTGCAAGATGTGTAGTGGTAAGATTTGATTATCCTAAAAAGGGGGAGTTGCTGACCTCAGATAAGCAGTCACGACGTTCTCCTGCGGGGTTTGAATTTAAAGTTGACGGATATGTAGATAAAGCTGTTGTGGTTCCAAAAACAGACAGTGAAAAAGATTTAGAGGTTGTTGAAAAAGAAGTAATTAATTGGGTGGGATCAAATCCGGATGCAGAGTATGACAAATTTGTAAAACTTCACGACAGTCTTAGCGTGTTAGTTTCTTCTTTGAGGGAGCCCTTAACCTGGAAATCAGTTAATCGTTTGAATCTTATTTCTGTTGGTTTGATGCATGCATGTCTTACAGCAGATATGCTTCTTCATTCTGAGTACAAAAAAAACGTCGGTGCTAAGCCAGACTATAAATTTGATGGTTTTTGGAATAATTTTGTGGATGTTTTAAGAGCCAAAAATGTTGAAAAAGCATCGTCGTTTAAGATTAAGCCGGATGAATTTTATTTGGATAAGAGAACAACAGGACAAAAACAATCAGCAAAAGATGGTTTCAAGGCTATACAATTTATTTTGAGAAAAATAATAGAAGATTTCTTTTTATTCAAAGCATCTTCAGTGGTTTCTGAAAAAACGTTAGAAAAAATAAATAAATTATATAACGACTTGTTTGGTCAAAAACTTCTTGTTGGTAATGTTCTTATGAGAAAAATGATAGATGCCCAGCGTTTATTGTTATCAAAAATTAGAGCTCAAATAGATACTCCTGCTGGAATTGCAACTTTAACATCATTATTTGAAACGAAACTTGATGAAGTTAAATGGATAGCTGATAGTATGGTTGATAATGGCTTGCGAGATGAACTTATTGAGCTTATAGATTCTTCAGAAAAGGTAGATTCGTTTACTGATGAGGTATTGTCTGAGTGGCGTCGTTTTTTTGGGGTTTTTCTTCATACTTCAAAAACTTCAGCTGTAAGAACATATTTGAAAGACAAAGGGTTGCTCAGTAGAAAATTTGGCTTAAGTTTGGGCGATTTGAAAAAGCGAGATTTAAAAATTACTGACAGATTGGATCGATATGCTTTAGTTGAAGTAATAAAGCCTTTGGATCATGGATTACCCAAAATGAATGGAGGGTTTCATTCATTCGAAAATTTAAATAAGTGGCATCGTTTAAGAATACAATTAGATAACCTCTTTCAGCTTGATGATATTAAAAAACTTACTGCGCATAAGTCGTTAAATGGGTTTAATAAGATCGATGGAGAAGGGTATCCATACGATGTGGTTGTTGATGAGGATTCATGGGAAAGCTCACAAATTTATTTAAAGCAGTACGTTTTAGCATTTGCAAAGTTATTAATAGAGAGTTCTATGTTGAATTTTAGAAGATTTCTGCCACGGGAAATTTTAACTGCTGGTACAATAAATTATATCGCAGCGCTTTATTTTGAATATATTAAAAATAAAGTTGATCCCGCGTTTACTAATTTATTTGTAGCTCTTGTTCGACGTTTAGATACCAGATTTAGCGATCTAGGGTTTACTCGAGAAATTTGGCCGATTACTCATGCTGTTGTTGTGGCAACTGGTATTAAAGAAGATGTAGCTGATTTGCCAACTATGGTTGGGGAGCTTGAAAAAACGCTTCCTACGGTTTCTTTATCGTCAACACCTGGATTGTCGCCTGGGGGTTATTAATTGATATTTTTACAGAGGATTAGTAGGTTATTTGATCCTCTGTAAAAATCTATTTTTTCTCATTTGGTGTGAAAAAAAACTTTTTGGTTTTCTTAACAGCTCCAAAATCCAAGATTCTTCTTGAGAGTCTATCGAATACAAAATGCCACTTATTTTGCCAATGATATTTTTTTGGGGAACAGCACCAAACGTTCTTGAATCGTGTGTATTTCGTCGACTATCATTCATGCACCAGTAATTTTTCTCGGTAATGGTTATTAAAAACTCGTCACGAGAGTCTTTTTTGTATGGTTTTTTATAAAAAGGATGCGTTGTTTTTGGATTAATTAAGACATCTGATTCTGATATTTTGTAAAATGGTTGATTTTTAAATGACTCATTTTCATCAAAAGAGATCCATCGGATCGATGAATTATTTACGGTAGGGTTAATCAACTGAGCCAGCGCGGTATCGTTTTTGATAGATACATTTTTTTGCTTGATCGCGATTAATGGATATTGGTTGATAACGTTTTCTGAAAGTTTGTTTTCATTAACATAAATTGTTGGAATATTTTGTTCTATTTTTCCGCTGATCGTTTCGCCCGAAAGCCCTACGATTCGAGCGATTGTTGTTGAAGCGCTTGCTGGTAGGTTGAGTGAATTTATTTTTATTCCTACATATTTTTGCCACCATCTTTGAACATCAGAGAGCGTTTCGGTTTCTTGTGGATTTTGAATCAATACAAGATCGCCTCTTTGTGGGCTGCTTAATACATAAGCCAGTCTATTTACAACGATTGTATCTCCGACCAGAAGAGTGGGTTCGCACGTTCCTTGGGATACGGTTGTGATGTTAAAAAAATAGGGTTTAAATAATAAAATAATAATTATAGCAATCGAAAATAGTTTGAAGAAAAATTGCCACCGAGGTTGAATGTCGTCTTGCAGAGATTCGAATAACTTTTCAACATCAGAAATTTTTTCACTTACCAGCGGAATATCAACAGGCTCTTGAGTGAGTAAGGTGTTAATTTGCTGAAGGCTTCGATCGATTGTGTGCTTTTTTGTTTCAATTATTGTTGCTCGTTCAGGGTGCGAAAACTTCCATAAATCGATTTTTTGATTAAGAAAGATATGCTGCGCCGTTACTTTTTGTAGCAACGCAGCATATTTTCTCTGCAACTTTTTGAGTTGAAACATGGCTTAGCCTTGTTCGGATTTAGGTAAAGGGTTCTTAAGAATTGTAAATGCTCTCTCTGGGCGCAGTTTTTTCGACCAGAATGAGAGTGGATTTTTAAGGATATCAAACAACCACCAGACTTCTTCACTGTTGATAGAATACATAATAATGCTTGCTTTACCGCGAATTAAGCTGCGATCAACAGGACCCCATACTCTGCAGTCGTGACTGTTGCGTCTACTGTCACCTTGTAACCAATATTTACCTTCGGGTAGGCGCATTTTCATAAAGGTATCATAGTGCTCTGGTTCTCCGGCTCTACGGAATAATGGTTTTCCCGTAAATGGGCTTTTGCAAATTTCTTTTTCTTCTATTTTGTAAAATGGTTGTTCATCGAGTGATTTTTCTGGGTCGAAGGTATAAAACGATGGGTGACCTTTGCAGTTTTCTGATTTTCTGATTTCTAAGAATCGAACGATATGGGGAACGTATGCAGCTGCAAATCCAACAACCGCCGCGGTGAGTTCTAATCCTAATTCAGGCAGGATGTCTGCAGGATTTGTGATGTACCAAAGAGCAGCTGCTGTAAGACCGATTCCTGCGCAAAGGACGGGTGAATTACGTAATTTTCCAAAGAATCGCATAATTGGGTTTGAAGCAGGGAAAAAGCCATTCATTTTTTGTACAGCGATCAACGGATACGGATTGACCCATGGTTCATCGAGTTTTTTTCCGTTTCTGTACAATACCGGGTGTCCATCTTCGATGCGCCCTTCAATAATGTCGCCAGGAATACCAACAACCCGTTTTACAAAGTTATCAGGACCTTCAGGAAGACCTAGAAATCCAATTTTTACCCCAACAAAACGTTGCCATAAGTATTTAATCCAGTTACTTGAGTATGGAACTTCTGGATTATCAAAGACCGCCAAATCGCCACGTTTAACATCAGAAAACCAGTACGCGGTTTTATTGGCGATTAATCTGTCTCCCACAAGAAGATTTGGTTCAGCTGAACCGGTTGGAACGCAGTACCAGCCGATTACAAATGCTTTGATAAAAAAAACAAACGCGAGTTGCACCCAAAAAGAATCAATTATTTTTTTCCAGGTAGATTTTGTTTTTTCATGTAATTCATGAAGTAATTGATCTGCGGTTGTTAATTTTTCCATGAATGTGGCGTACGAAATTTCGGTTTCATTTTTTGAAAGTTCGGCATCAAGCTGAGATAAAAGAGTGTCTAATTTTTTTTTCAAGGATGTGTTTTGTAGATATTCTTGAGCGCCTTTGTGGCTGCCTGCAGAATCTTCGGTCGAGGTTGCTTGCTGTGTTGAAAGATAATTGTCGATTGAGGGTAAAAATTCTTTGTATTGTTTTTTTACGACAAGTAATTTTCTGTGTAAATAGTTTTTCATTATAAATCCTTTTAATTATGCACTTTAAGCTCTGCCCATAACTGTGCTAAATCTTGTGGATTTAGATTTGATGGCGCATGATTGGACCTGTTGAGTATAGTTTCTTGAGGCAGTGGACACGAGCTTTTTTGAGCTTCTGGACTCCAGTAGGTATCAAGTAATATTTTTGTTGTTGGTAAAAACTCAGTATTTTCTTCATTTATTTTTGCTATTTTTTCATCAAGGCAAAAGTTAATAAATTTTT
>VHBT01000028.1 GCA_016871815.1 Candidatus Dependentiae bacterium | reverse complement strand
AAGCTCGAGTGCTTCTTTTTTTCTTTGTTCCGCAAGTGCGCGTTGTCTTATTTTTTTGCGCTCTTGGGCTTGGCTTTTAGATAGCTTTTGAGCCTCTCGTTCTTCTTCTTCTGCCGCAAGGAGAGCAAGAAGTTCTTCTTCTGCGGCTTTTGCTTCTTCATAGGTTCGTGTTGATGTTGCTGATGCGGCAGCACCGTTTGAACTTGTTGATTTAGTGGCTTTGTCTTCAAGGGATTCGATGACGGCAAGCCAGCGATCTTTTGTTTGTATAAATACTTCAACGCTAATATACGCGATAGAAGTTTTTTCTTTGAGGTGAGCTTGTACGATCATTTTTAAAATTGCGCCAGCTATGTAGGCTCGCATAAGCAGGTTTGATAGGTTTCTTACTAAATCACGTTTTTTTGTGAAGTTTTTTGAAATGTATGTACATAAATTATCATACGAGCAGTTGTATCCGTTTTCAAAACATTTATTGATCAGAGTTGTTTCAAGATGATCGGCACTTGGAGCGAAAAGCTTTAATTGCCTGAGTGAGTAGAATTCAAGAGCTCCGCATGTTTGAAATATTGGGCCCATTAGCGTTGTGGGAGTGGTTGATAGTTTTAGTATTTCGGCGGCTAAAAAAGAGGTCAATTGGTCGCTCATGGCGGTCGTGTCGTGGAGCATTGGGCTTAGGGATCTTTCAAGTAAGATGCCTGACGCATAGCATTCATTCGTGGTTCTTACATATTCACGAGGAGGTCTTTCTGTGGCGACAGTATGATCGGTTATTAGAAAGGGAGTTGCGTCAGCGACGGGAGCTGCTACTTCTTTTTTGTTTAAATAAATTTGAATGTAATACCCGCAGTTAAAAGCATGATCAACAATTGTTGTAGGGCTTAGGTTTGGTTCTCCCATAATTGAGGTTGTTGCAGCATTCATTCCAAGTAAAAAGCTTATAAAAGTATCTTCATTTTGTTTTGGTAATTCTTCAATTGGAGGAATGGTGGATTCTTCTCGATGACTCAGCATGAAGTATTGATATCCAGAAATAAAGGCTAGAAATTTTTTGGCTAAAGAATCATCAATTTCATCAAATAATGGGATTAACATTATTACCAGAGCGATTGCTTTGGCGCCGGTTTCTTGTGATTTTCCAATAATTTTTTCTCGCTTATGGGCTTCTATTCCGAATAAATATCCAAGAGTGAATGGATCTTTATCAAAAAAATTTCCTTCTGCTGGTGTAAAAAGATGTTCGGCATATGTTTTTTTGAATCTTTCAAGATTGCAAGAGGTCATTGAATCAATACAAGAGCAAAGTTCTTGGCATTTTGCCATGTGGGGCTCCGAGTGAATAATAATTTGAGGAGTAAGTGTTTGCAGCATTGTGTAAAGGCCCACAATTGAGGGAAGAGCCTTGATGCTAAGAGCAACTCGTCGCGGAGTTTTAGTTTTGGGGGGGCAAAAAATCGGTATAATTGAAAAGGTTAAGATACTAAAAAGTATTGATCTAAGTGCGGTTTGTTTTGACATGAAAAGGCCCTGTTCTTGGTTTGTTTCTTATACGATGAGACTCTGTTTTTATGCTTTAAAATTTATATGTGAATTTTAAAATGTAAAAAATAGTTTTTAAATTAAGTAAAAATATGTTGATTGTTTAAATCTAAGTATTAATAAAAAAGTAAAAATAAAGTCGTTTATGGATATGATTCCAAGCACTTGGTTAGGCTTTATTGGTCTTTTTGCATGGTCAAAGTTATAAGAATTTTATGAAAAAAAATATTTTTTTATGGGCAGTTTTTTTTGTTGGAATAAGTCTAATTTCGGTTTCAAAATCGTGGAAAGAAATTGCTCTGGCAGATATAGCTACGATTGAAAAAGCCCTGCAAAAAAATCATCCTGGAGCTGTTGATGAACAGCCAAATGCTTTTTTATCTTGGATGAAAAAAGGTCGGCAGGAGCTTTCTTTGAAATTGGCGCAAGTGACCGATGAAAAATCTTATCGGCAGCTTCTTTCTTGGTATGTTAAGGGTTTTAATGATGGGCATCTTTCGCTTGAATTTTCTCATTTAGAGGTTGACTTGCAACCTAAGGTGTTTGAGTGGCCTGGTTTTTTGATGACTTACGATCCTTGCTTAAAAAGATTTTTGCTCGATAAGGAGCTTGATTATCTTTGGCCTGCAAATGGACACCGTAGTCAGTATAGAACTGTTGTCAAAATTGATGAGCTTTCGCCTCAAGAATGGATTGAAAAAAATAGTATTCCGCATCGCTTTGGAGCGATTTCTGGCTTGCAATCTGCGTTGGTAAAATCTGCGCCATGGGCTCTTGTGTGGAGTGGCAACGTGTTTGTTAAAAAACCTTCAACTATAACGGTAGGGGCTGGCATTTGGTGTCGCTGCTTGTTGGGGGCAGAGCATTCGGAAAAAACTGTTACATTGAATTGGTCGCCAATACCAAGCAAAGAATTGGATGAAAAAATAAGTACTCTGCGTGGTTTTGTAAAAGATAAACGAGCGAAAGTTGCTTTTTTTAATACATCGCGTGATTTAGGACATGTATATGACGTGTATCTTAAAATACCTAGTTTTTCGGGCGAAAATAGTGAGGTTGCAAGTTCGCTTAATCAGGCTACAGAGCAAATAAAAAAATATGTTGATCGTAAGCGAAAGCAAAAAAATAATGATCTTTCTCAGCAGAATCAATCAGAGATTAATGTTGCGATTGACTTGCGAGGAAACGTTGGCGGAAGTTCTGTATTTGGGACAAAAATACTTGAAAGTTTCTATGGACAACCCTATGTGGAGCAAGAAGTTTTTGGGGCTACTTGTCGAGAGGAAGTGTGGTGGCGTGCTACACCGGTTAATATTGCATGGCTCAAAGACAACCCGTATGCAGCCTATGCCCCTCAAGAAATAAAAGATTGGTGTTTGGAAAAAGCTCAAAAGTTGCAAACATCTTTGGATGCGCATGAGACGTTTTTCAAGGAAACGTTCAATAAAATAAGAACAATGATTTATTGTTGTCCAAATATTAAGGCTCGTATCACAATTATTATTGATGCACAGTGTGGAAGTTCTGCACTTGATTTTATTGATCAAGCAAAAGCTTGTGGAAAAGAATTTGTTACGTTAGTTGGCAATCCAACATCAGCAGATAGTGTGTATATGGAATTGAGTGAAGTAGCACTTTCATCTGCTACTGGACAATCCTTGAAGCTTGGTTATCCAATGAAAGTCTATAAAAAGAGAGCGCGAGGACACAATCAGCCATATGTGCCAGATGTTATGTTATCGGCAGATTTAATGAAACAACATCCAGCAAGGGCAAAGGACATTTCTGCTTTTTTAAGATCGATTGAAGAAACAAAGAAATTTTTGTAGTGCGTTCTTGTTTTTACAACGATGAAATCATTTTTTATACTCTCTTGAACGTTTAACTTCTTGGCCTCAAGGCATTTTGTATGCAAAAAAAAAATTCAACACTGGTTCTTATTGATGCGTCTTCATTGTTGTATCGAGCATTTTATGGGCTAAAGCCACTTTCTACTTCAAAAGGACAACCGGTTCAGGCGGTGTACGGTTTTTTTAAATCTTTGCGTCAAATATTGGATCAGTATTCTCCGTTTGCGATTGCGGTTGTGTGGGATAAGGGCGATTCTGGTCGCAAAGAAATGTACCCTGACTACAAAAAAAATCGGCAGGCTGCGCCATCTGATCTTCTTGAGCAACGGCACACGATTCAGCTGATGTGTGATGCCATTCAGATTCCACAGGTTAGTGTGGTGGGATTTGAAGCAGATGATGTTATTTTTACGTTTGCAAATCGATTCAAAGATGAAGTTGAAAAAATTGTTGTTGTTTCTCCAGATAAAGATTTACGCCAGCTTGTTAGTGAGCGTTGTGTGGTTGCAGATCCGATAAATAGAAAAACATATACTCCTGAAGAATTTTTTAAAAAATATGAATTTAATCCCGACCTGCTTTCGACCTATTTTGCGTTGCTGGGTGATTCTTCGGATGATATTCCTGGGGTAGCGGGGATCGGAGATACTCGAGCTACTGCATTGGTTAAGCAATTTAATTCATTAGAAGATTTATACGAAAATATTGAGCAGGTCGCATCGCCAGCGGTTAAAAAATCATTGTTAGCTGGTCGTGAAAATGCTTTTATTTCTCGTGAATTATTTACGCTCAAAACTGTTAGTAATGCGACTCAAACGCTTGACGGCTTAAAATACGATAGTTCGCTCTGGAGCAAGGCAAATGATTATTTTTATGAATTAGAATTTAAATCTTTTCTTCCCGCGGGATTTAAGCCAGTAACTGCTCAGCATGAAGTTTTGCGCAATTGGCATGTGGGGATTTTAAAAACAATGCAAGATGTTGCGTTAGTTTTTGAGCGACTATCCCACGCAGCGGTTATTACTTTTGATACCGAAACTATCGGTATTGGAAATATGACGAGTGAAATTGTGGGGTTTTCTTTGGCGGGGGATGCGCTTGAAGGTTATTACATTTCGCTGGTTCATGATTTGTGGACAAGTGGCGAGATAGAACAAATAAAAAAGAACCTTTCTAACTTGCTAGAGCATCATACGTGTGTTGTTATGCATAACGCAAAATTTGATCTTCATGTTCTTGCAAATTGGGGCATTCAAATCGAGCGAGAAGTTGACGATACGATGTTGATGGCAGAGTTACTTACAACATCTGAAGATCAAAAGGTTGGGCTTAAGGCGCTTTCGTTGCGACTGCTTGGCGAATCGATGCAAGAGTACAAAGACGTTGTTGGTATTTTCCCCGACTTTGGCATGGTTCCACTTGAAGAAGCGGCTCCGTATGCAACGCATGATGTGGTTCAGACCTACAAATTATACCAACTCCTTTTTCGGCAACTTTCTGGGCATGCTCAATTATTAAAATTGTATGAACAAACAGAGCGTCCACTTGCAACGTTGCTTTTTAAGATGGAGCGCGCAGGAATTTTGCTTGATGCGCGCGTTCTTCAGGGGGTGGCAACTGCTGTAAAATCAGCAATTTCTGTTGTTGATGGTAAGATTCAGTCCTATTTGGTTTCGATTGAGTATCCGGATGCGCTGTCGTTTAATCCGCTTTCGCCCAAGCAGGTTGGTCAGGTGTTGTATGAATATTTACGTTTAACGCCACCACAAAAAACAGCAACGGGAAAGCTATCAACAAGTCGAGAGGTTTTGGATTTACTTTCAAAAATACATCCATTTCCTGCGTTAATTGTAGAGCAACGTGAGCTTTCAAAATTATTAAATACCTACCTTGAACCACTTCCGCAGATGGTAAGCCTGAAAGATGGACGTATTCATACCTCGTATTCACAGGTGGCTGTTGCAACTGGCCGCTTGGCGAGCTCTGACCCCAATTTGCAAAACATTCCAATAGCAAGTGAATTTGGCGCCGAGATTCGCAGCGCGTTTGTTGCGCAACCTGGGCATGTGTTAATTGGGTGTGACTATGCGCAGGTTGAGCTGCGAGTGTTGGCTCATCTGACAAAAGACCCTGTATTATTGGCTGCGTTTAAAAATAATGAAGACCCTCATCGACAAATAGCAGCGCGTCTTTTTTCAAAGCCCGAAAATGAAGTGACGCAGGCCGAGCGGCAGATTGGTAAAAAAATTAATTTCAGTATTATTTATGGCCTTACGCCGTACGGTCTTTCGCAGGATTTAAATATTTCTTTCAAGGATGCAAAGCGTTATGTAGAGCAATACTTTGAACATTATCCTGCGGTATTGCCGTGGATGCAGGGCGTAGAAGAGTTTGCGCGGGAGATAGGGTATGTTGAAACCCTTTTTGGGCGTCGACGATATGTTCCCGGTTTGCGTGAATCGAATAAAGTTGTTTATGAGGCCGCGCGACGTGTTGCGATTAATACCGTGGTGCAGGGCACGGCAGCTGATATCATCAAAAAAGCAATGCTTGAGGTTGACCGCACTATTTCGAGTAAGTTTCCAGGAGCGCGATTGCTCCTTCAAATTCATGATGAATTGGTGCTTGAGGTTCCCGCAGAGTTGCAAGAATTGGTTTCGGGCGTTGTGGTTGAAATTATGCAGAAAGCAGTTTTGCTTGATGTTGACCTTAAGGTTTCTGTGGGAGTTGGTTCTTGCTGGAAGGATTTATGAAAATTTTTTTAATAAAAACAATACTTTTGGGGAGTGTGATGATCGGTTTGTGTTGCGCAAAGAATAGTGAAAATACTGACGGCAGGGTAAGCGTTGCGGTGGTTGGTGCTGGAATTGCTGGACTTACGGCTGCATATTATTTGGAAAAAGCAGGAGTTGATGTTTGTGTCTATGAAGCGCGAAATCGAGTTGGTGGTAGAATCTTAACGGCTATCATAAATGGATCGGTAACAGAGCTGGGCGGTTACAACATCGCCGATGGAGGCGAGGCGCTTCATTTGCGCGCCCTGGCAAGTGAGTTGGAAATTTCTTTTGAGAATGAAAAATATTTTCTTGGCGCCAATTTTTTTAATGGAGAAAAGTTGGTTCCTTTTTCTGAGTTGTGTAGAGTGCCTGATGTTGCACAAGCTGATTTGTACGAGCATCTTAAAAAAATTGCTTCTCAGTCTAAATCTATGAAAGATGTTGTTGGACAACTCTTTGAAGAGGGTTCGGATTCGTATCGCTTGCTACGCATGCGCTTAATGGGGTATGAGGGTGCAGCCCTTGAAGACTTATCATCAAATTATGTTGAAACATTATATTACATGCTGCAGGGTGGGGTTGCTGCTGCACATAAATTTGATGAAGAAAAACAATCAATAGATCGCGTTTTTATTAAGACTGGAAACGCAACATTGCCAGTTAAAATAGCAGAAAAACTTGGCGATAGGGTTAATCTGGGGTGTGAGCTGATATCGATAGATCGAGATGATACAAATCGATACGTTTTGAAGTTTAAAAATGAAAAAGTCGTTAAAGCTGACTATGTGGTTTTGGCAATTCCACCATCAATCTATTCAAAAATTTCTTTTTCAGAAGATGTTATTCCGACCGATCGATTGGCTGAAATTTCCTCGATTAAACTCGGGGAAAATGCAAAAATTGTTATGCCGTTTGATGTTGAAAAACTTAAGACGGATTTTACGGTGAATGATACAACTTTAGTGTGTCATGCAGGAGCTGATAATTTATTATTGGCGTATCAATGTGGCGAAAAAAGTTTTTTTGATAAGCAATCGTTTAATGGATTTGATTTTGACGGAAAGGTTCTTTTAGAGCAGGCCACGCAAGGTTCTGTTGTGATTCCTACACGAGCTGTTTGTGCGAAAGATGAGCAATTTGCATCGTATGAAGATGTGATTGTTGGAAAAAGTTGGCCAGCTGATCCGTATGCGTGCGGTTCGTACGCATACGTTTCTCCGGGGCAAGAAAATTATTTTTTAACTTCAGCAGAGTCTTTTGATAAGGGTTTGTACGAAAAATTTGATCGCATTGCTGGACTTGGTGATCATGTATTTGCGTTTGCCTCGCATGGAAAAATTTATTTTGCAGGTGAGCATGCGTCAATATTGCGAGAGGTTCCGGGTACGATGGAGGCAGCGTGTGAGTCTGGAGTGAGGATTGCTTTGGCGATTCAGTCACTCTTTGATTGGGAAATACGTTTTAATAAGAGTTTATCAGAGCGTCGCTGCGTTTGTTTACTCGGTGAAGCTAGATAGTTTTTGACATTTTTTTCAAAGCAGTACATGATAAATTCCATTCAGGTTAGGCCTGAGCTCATAGTTAACGAGTATTCGGCGTTCTGCCGTAATTGGTCTTCAATTAATTTAAAGGTGTTCGGATGGCAACAAGTAAAACTGGTGGTTCAACCTCCAACGGTCGTGATAGTCGCAGTCAACGACTAGGCTGTAAGCGTTTTGGCGGTCAAATGGTTAAAGCTGGCGAGATTCTTATTCGTCAACGTGGAACCAAATTTCACGCAGGAACAAATGTAAATCGTGGCGGTGATGATACGCTCTATGCTATTGCTTCTGGCCGTGTATGTTTTAACACTGGATTTAAAGGACGTCAGTTTGTTTCGATAGAATCAACCGACTGCGAATAATTTAGTATTTTTTTTTATTTAGCCCGCGAGACCCTGATTATGATCGATTTCTTGGGAAGAAAGTATCTGCTTGTTATTGCATCCGTTGTGTTGTTGTCAATTGCTCCAGCTGCGTATTTTCTGGGATATGGCTTGAAATACCATATCGATTTTACCGGGGGGACTGAGGTCCGCTTGAGCTTTGGAGATGTTCAAGATATTTCAAACGTGCGATCGGCTGTAAAGTCGTCGGGCTTTGATGATGCGGTCATTCAGCAGGTTGGTTCGACTGGTAAGGGTTTTTTGGTTACTTTGGGCGAAACCTCGCCAGGGGTTTCGCAAGACCTTGTTAGTGGACTCTCTGCTCGTTTGAATGCAAGTCCTGTGGTAGATGGCGTTGAGTTGGTTGGAGCTGGCGCGGGAAAAGAAGTTAGAAATAACGCATTCTTTGCGATTCTTCTTACCATGCTTGTATTGCTTTTTTACATCGCATTTAGAAGAACTTTTGCCTATGGGGTTGGTGCGGTTGTGGCACTTCTTCATGACTTGGTTTTGTTGTTTGGCTTTCTGATGGTTGCGCAAATTCCTTTTTCGCTTCATATTTTGGCCGCTGTTTTGGCGTTATTGGGTTATTCGCTCAATGATACCGTTGTTATTTTCGCTCAAATTCGCGAAAATGCGCAGAATTTAAAGTTAAAAAATGAATCTGCGTACAATATTGTAAAAATAAGTTTAAATGAAGTATTAAGACGTACGTTACTTACAAGTTTTAGTACTTTCTTAGCTCTTGTTCCTTTGATTTTCTTGGGAACTGAAGCAGTGAGCCATTTTGCTCTTACCATGGCAGTCGCAGTGGTTATTGGAACATACTCGTCAGTATTTGTTGCAAGTCCTGTGATGTTGGCTATTGGTGATAATAAGCTGTAAATAAGTTGTGTTTGTTTCAAGGATTCTCACGCCCCGTCTGTGGGCGTGATTCCTTGTTTTTTATGTGTTTAGCACATGGGTTTTCCATCTGTTTGGGGAGCTGTGTGTCTAATTTTTTCTAAAAGGTTGTTAGCATAATGACGCGAAATAAAAGATCGGGAGATCGTGTTCCACGTCGCAATCGTGAGGTTGCAGAAGAAGAAAATGTTTCTAATTTGGCTCCAGAATCGCCCGTGAGCGATTCAGAATCTTATGAATCCTCGTATTACCAAGATATTTTGTACCCAGATCCTGAAATGATTAATGAGATTGTTGGAGCTAAAGATCGTACGCCAGAGCTTGAAGAAGCAGAGCGATGGAGTTCTGGTTCTGAGAGTTCTGATGGCGCTCACAAAGACGTTGATTCGCTAGCCGAAAGATCTTCTGGAGAGCCTCGATCATCAGGACATAGACATTCTGGTCAGTCTGCAGATCGTCAATCGAATGGATTTCAGGGTGATAGAAATCGCGAGCGTCGTCATAATAATCGCAATTATCGCAACAATCGTGATGGGCGAGATGGTCGTGACCCTAGAGATACTCGTGATCATAGGGGAAATGGTTCTCGATCTTTTGGTTCTCATTCTAACCATCATCGTGATCGTGATGAGCAAAGAAGCGAAGGCGGTTTGCTTTCTCACTATCCAGAGCAAAATCATGAGCACATGCAAGATGATCCAACATTTGTAAAACGTACGTTGAGCATGCAAGAACTCAAGGACATGTCGACCACTGAGTTGTTGGAATTTGCAGCAAAATGCAACATTTCTAATGCCGCAGCGCTCAAAAAGCAGGAAATTATTTTTAGAATCTTGGAAGCCCAAGACCATCGCGTAGAAATCGTTGGAGATGGTGTATTGGAGCGCTTGCCAGATGGATTTGGTTTTTTGCGGTCTCATAAATTTAATTATACGCCTGGCCCTGACGACATTTACGTTTCTCCTCAGCATTTGCGTCGGTACGGTTTGCGTACTGGTGATGCGATTCAAGGTTCGCTTCGTCGACCAAAAGATGGCGAGAAGTATTTTGCCTTGCAGCGTATTGACCTTGTAAATTATAAAGATCCTTCGCTCAGTCCTCAGCGTACGGTGTTTGAAAATTTAACCCCGCTCTTTCCTGATGAACCGTTTAACCTTGAAGGCGATCCAGATATTTTATCAACACGTCTCTTGAGTACATTGGCGCCTATTGGTAAGGGGCAGCGAGGATTGATTGTAGCGCCTCCGCGAACAGGTAAAACTGTTTTGATGAAGGAAATTGCAAATTCGATTATCAAAAATCATCCAGATGCAAAAGTTATTATGTTGAACATCGATGAACGTCCCGAGGAAGTGACTGACTTGCAGCGATCGGTTAAGGCTGAAGTTGTTAGTTCAACGTTTGATGAACCAGCTGTGCGTCACGTTCAAGTTGCAGAAATTGTGCTTGAGCGAGCAAAGCGATTGGTCGAAACAGGTATGGACGTTGTTATTTTCTTGGATTCGATTACCAGATTGGCGCGTGCGTACAACACGTTGGCCCCATCAACCGGTAAAATTTTGACTGGTGGTATCGATGCAGGAGCGCTACAGCGACCAAAACGATTCTTTGGGGCAGCTCGAAATGTTGAAGAGGGTGGTTCTTTGACCATTATCGCAACAGCACTTGTAGAAACTGGCTCTAAGATGGATGAAGTTATTTTTGAGGAGTTTAAGGGTACGGGTAACATGGAAATTCACCTTACTCGTAAACTTGCGAATAAACGTATTTATCCTGCATTTGATATTCAGGCTTCAGGAACTCGCCGTGAAGACTTGCTCATGGGTGAGGAAACTGTTGCAAAGATGTGGATCTTGCAAAAGTTCTTGTCCACCATGAATGCTCAGGAGGCTATGGAATTTCTTATCGATAAGATGAAAAAAACCAAAACCAACCAAGAATTCTGGGATCTCATGAATTCATCATCTTCAAATGGTGCAAAGCGCTAAATTTGAGTGAAATAAAAAATAAGCCCCTGCCGTAAAAAGTAGGGGCTTATTTTTTTAGGGCTTTTTGCTTGTGAAATATTTTGTGTTTAACCATACTCTGATCCTAATTTTACGTGGTTGCGCAGGAGGTTTTGTAATGGTTTTTTCACGTGAATTGGTAAGAAATGGTATTTATTTTGCGGTGGCAGTTCTTTTTTTGGGAACTTTTGGATTTGTGTTATATCAAAAAATCTTTCCTAAGATTGTTTTTGTGTCCAGGTTTCCAGAGACGTGGTATCCGCGAGACAAAAAAAGTCTTACATCAACGTTAGATTTGTTATTCAAAGGGGTTTTTGAGTTAACTGAAGCGAATGAGCGTAGAAGTGCTCCTTGGATGATTATTGTTCCTCATGCAGCTTATTTATATTCTGGGATGGTTGCGGCTGCAGGGTATTCCTTGCTCAAGGGATCTGATGCGAAAAAATATAAAAGAGTTTTATTAATAGCGCCTTCTCACTACGTCGATTTTTATGGATTGGCGATTCCTGATTTCACCCACTATCAATCGCCATTGGGAGAGTCGGTGGTTGATGTTGATGCGATTGAATTGATGAAGGGCGCAAGCAATGTGGGGGTTGAAGAGGTGATTTTTCATCGAGAACATGCGATTGATGTTCAGATTCCATTTATTCAGACGGTATTGCCTCAAGCAAAAATTGTTCCCTTGGTGATTGGGCGATTGGCGGGAGATGATATGTTGCATCATCTAGCCCAAGTGCTGCTTAAGTTTTTTGACGAACATACGTTGATTGTTGTGAGTTCTGACATGTTGCACTATGGAAAAAAATTTAATTGCTGTCCATTTGGGGATTCACTTGATGCGCAAAAAAAAATGTATGAGTTGGAAAATTCACTCATTGAGTCGATTCAACGGTTAGATGTTAGGGAATTTGATTCGTTTGTTTCACGATCAGGAGCTGCCATCTGTGGTAAAAATGCAATAAAACTCGCGTTGGAGCTGGCAAATCTTTTTTGGATCCAGGAACGTGATGACTTGCGGTTGTTATCAAAGGCTTCTTTTGCAATGTTATTGGCGCAGCAATCATCGTTTGTAGTCCGTCAGCAGGCTGGCGAATCGCTAGATGCGCTTGAGCATGTCGGGTACTCGGCAATCGCCGCGTGGCGAAAAAAGTGAGTTTTAGCCTTGTGGCAAGAAGGTGAATTTTTTATAGCCTTATTTTTGTCCTAAAAAATCTTAAAAAACAGAGGTTTTTTATTTTTAACGTTTTTAATTCAAACCTACTGGTGGTAGATTTTGCAAAAGTAAGCATTTTAAAATTTTTTCACAATTCTGTTAATTTGACTTGGTTTTTTAGAAAGCTTATTAGAGAAATAGCTTTACTTGTTTACAGAGAGGGAGCATTCTTTTGGTGGTTACATTTATGCGTTTTTTCGGCGCCTAAATGAGTTATTTTTTGTAAATGGATTTTGCAGGGGAGGGCATTGATTCTGATAATCTAAGGAAAATTAGAATGAGTAAAAAAA
Source organism: Candidatus Dependentiae bacterium (assembly GCA_016871815.1). Taxonomy (NCBI): domain Bacteria; species Candidatus Babelota bacterium. The sequence goes on along the minus strand of VHBT01000028.1, from coordinate 513 downwards.
GTTTTTTACTTGGGGTGTTGTTGCTTGGTGAGTGCGTTGAATCAGGGATATTCGATTGTTTTAAGTGCTGTTGTGCATCGAGAAGATTTGTTTATCCAGTGGATAATTCGATAGAAGCACCTGTGGTCGATTTGATGGCGCAGCGACGAGCAACGCTGGTTGGTTTATTGAAAAATAAGCCGATCGTAATAACTAATTATCGCAACGTATCAAAGTTTTCTCTCGAAACTGTCGGCTTGATTGAAACTGATTGTTCTTTAGCTGCCCTTGAGTTGAAATTGCGGCTCGCGCTTTCGCAAGATCTTTTTCCGGTCACCTGGGAAGAGTTTAATCGTCAAAAGACTGATCGGATGGTCGAGGTTGACAGAGTTGTATATGTTTTTACTCGAGAGTGGCTTTATGTCGCAAATATAATGGCTGCTATTGAAGTCAGTCCAAATACACCAGCCTTTTATAAAAGTAAGGTTTTTCGGGCCCTGGTCAATAGGTATGTTGAAAGTGAGAATGAATTAA
>VHBT01000027.1 GCA_016871815.1 Candidatus Dependentiae bacterium | reverse complement strand
GTATTTCTCGCTGCTTCTGCGGAGGTGCGACGTGCCCTTTCTTGAGCTCTTTGTGCGTCTGCTTGTGCTTGGACTGCCTGGGCTTGCAGGCGAGCCACTTGATCGGTTTGAGCTTGAAGTTGTTGTTCTAACGCTCTTTTTTCTTCGTCCGAGCTGCGTGATGTGCCACGTAGCTGGCTTTGGAGCTCTGCATTTTCAGCTCGGGCTTGTTTCAGCCTTTCTGCAGATTCTTGAGCTGCGCGACGGGCACGGGAGGCTTCTGCTTCAGCGTCTCTTTTTGCGAGTTCAAGTTCGTCGGCTCTGCGCTTGGAGTCTGCAAGTGCGCGCTGCGCATCTGCAGTTTGAGCCAGGGCTAACTGGCGAGCACGTTCGGCTTCAAGTTGGCGTTCTTGATTAGCCGCTGCTTCCGCCTCGGCTCTTCGTTGTTTTTCAGCCAGGGCAAGGGTTCTTCGTTGTTCTTCAGCTGCAGCGGCTCGTTGTCGTTGTTCTTCGTCAGCTGCAGCGGCTCTTAGTTGCTTTTCATAGATTTCTTGTAATTGTTCTGCCGTAGGGCCACTTGATTGATAACCCGGAATTCTGGCCGCAATACTTCCGGGAGAAGGGAGTGATGTTGCTGCAATCGATGCATCAACCCTAGATCGACTTGACGGAGGTGGCGGAGGGGGGGTTCTTAATGATGAAATCACATACTCTCGTGGTTTTGTTGGTGGTTTAGCGTAGACTCGCGATGGCACTTCTGCAGTAGGTCGACGAGGCGTTTGCCCTCGTCGTTGGTCTATAGCGTTCCAAATAGCAGTGGGTCCACGGTGTTTGTATGTTTCCAAAATCGCATCAACTTTAGGCGATCCTGCTGTACGACTGATCGCTGGTTTAAATCGATCGACGGGAGTGCTAAGTCGGGCATTTAGTTCTGCAATTTCTCTTTCGTTTAATCCATTGATGTCTTCTTCTAGTCCGCCAAAACATGAAAAAGTTGTAACAAAAAAAATAAAAAAAAGGAGCAAAGAATGATTGTTTTTCATGTCAATTTCCTTTGAAGTGTTGGTTTTTCCAAATTTATAACAGCCCAAGTAGTGTTTGTAGTCATTTGTTATCATCCGATTTTAGATAAAAATACTCTTGATAGCTTCTCAAATTCATTCTGCTGATTGGTACAATTTTGAGGTTTGGGTGCTTTTTGCAACTCTTCTTGTGCGCGCAAACTGGCTCTGTGTTGACTTTTTAAGCGCGTTGTGAAAAATTGACTTTATAAAAAACGAATTTTCACGAAGGTGTAAAAAATGATTGTTCGCGAGATTGCCAAAGTTGTTTTGCGCTATGCACAAATTTTTCAGGTCGTGAGTATCCAGGGGCCGCGGCAGTCGGGAAAAACAACGCTTGCGCGTCAGCTTTTTCCTCAGTTGCCGTATGTTTCGCTCGAGAATATCGATATTCGTAGAGAGGCGCTTTCTGATCCGCGCAGTTTTCTTGAGCGTTACAAATCGGGAGCTATTTTTGATGAGGTTCAAAATGCCCCAGATCTTTTGTCGTACTTGCAGCAAATAGTCGATGAAGACCAGGCTCCGGGGCGGTTTGTTGTTACTGGTTCGCAAAATTTAGCTCTTAGTCAGACCGGTTCGCAGTCTTTGGCTGGGCGGGTTGGGGTTGTGACGTTGTTGCCGCTGAGCCTTAAAGAAATTAATTCAACTCAAGAATGGCAAGAGCTTGTGCTGAGAGGGGGGTATCCGCGAGTTACCATGCTTAATCTTGCCCCGCATGAATTTTTTCCATCGTATGTTCAAACATACGTGGAGCGAGATGTCAGAAATATTTTGAATGTGGGAAATCTTGTGGCGTTTCAAAATTTTGTTCAACTGTGTGCAGGCCATGTTGGTCAAGTGATAAATTACACATCCCTAGCGCAAGACGCGGGGATTTCTGTTTCTGCTGCGCGAGAGTGGCTGTCGGTTCTTGAAGCAAGTTATGTGATTTTCAGGCTTCCAACCTATTTTAAAAATTTAAATAAACGGCGCATAAAAATGCCCAAACTTTATTTTTATGATACTGGCCTTGCGGCATATCTTTTGGGTCTGCAGACGGTTGATATTTTGAATAATTATTACCGTAAGGGAGCGCTTTTTGAAAATCTTATCATTCTGGAGTTGATGAAAAGTAAGCTCAACAAAGGGTTGTCGGCGCAACTTTCGTTTTGGCGTGATTATTCAGGCGTTGAGGTTGATTTGATCATCGAAGATCGAACGGCACTTGCGGCGGTTGAAATAAAATCTGGAAAAACGTTGCATCCGGATGATCTTAAAAATGTAGAAAAATTTGTTGAAATGGAGCCTTCGGCAACAATGAATGTGGTGTATTCCGGAGACGCTCATTATTTTGGTAAGGTTCAATGCGTCAACTGGAAAAATATCGAAAAATTAATCCCGTCTTGATGTTTATTCGATCATTAGCGCTTTGATCGCATCACTCAGCTGTGCGTCTGCGTGCGCAAGTGGATTTGCAATCGCGTAGAGCGGAAAGCTGAAAATTTCTTTTGCGTGTTCATAGTTGCGAGCCGAAAAGCGAATTGCGTACTGAGCTTCTGGGTGCGATTCTAAAAATAAATAACTGCTTTTTATTCGCTTACTTGTGCCAGATTTTACTTCAACAGGAACAAGCGATTGATTTAGTTGAATCACGTAATCAACTTCGGCATCGCTTCCTTTTTGGTCTTTGCGCCAATAAAAAAGAGGTTTTTTTCTTGAAGGCGGCGCATACGCAAGAAGCTCTTGGCCGACAAAAGATTCTACCACGGCGCCGTTATTTATAAACGCAATCGATGGATCGATAATCCATGATGCGATATCAAGTCCAAGTGTTGCCAGGCATAATCCAGTATCCAAGAAGGCGATTTTAAAATCATCCAAATCGGCTTGAGCTCCCAGGGGAAGTCCTTGCGCTGCAGTTTTGAATATTTTGTGAATAAGACCTGCTTTTTCTAGCAAATCAAGCGCGGGAGCAAGCTCTCGCTTTTTGTATTCACCAACTCGTGAAAACATAAATTTGTTTCCGATTTGCCCTATCGCATGCTGGAAAAGAATTTCTAGATACTTAATTTGGTGTTTTTTTGCATACTTACCAAAATCTTGTTGATATGCATCCAAGAGCGAGTGGTGAATAGTGCTCACCGTCTGCAAAGAAGTTGTCTTAAACCAGGCATTTATCGCTTCTGGCATTCCGCCAACAACAATAAATAATGCGAGTTCATTCATGAGGGTTGTATGCAGCTCTTCAAAAAGTGGTTCGTTTGTTGTTTGTGAAAGCAGGGTCTTTATCCAGAGGTATTTTTTTTGAGCAGCGAGAAATTCCAAAAATGAAACTGGATACAAATAGAGCGAACTTACTCTGCCGACAGGAATTCCTACCTGCTGAATAGCAAATTCCAATAGCGACCCAGCTGCGATGACGTGTAAATCTGGTATTTGTTCATAAAAATAGCGAAGGCAACTAATGGCCTGAGGAACTTGTTGAATTTCATCAAAAAAAAGGAGCGTTTTTCCTGGGATAATTTTTACAGATCGGTGTGTCGAGAGTTGCAAGAGGATTCTATGAACATCCATGTCGCGTTCAATAATTTTTCGTGCAACTTCATCTTGCTCGAGATTGATTTCAACAAAAGAGTCAAATTTTTTTGCAAGCGCTCGAACAGCATAGGTTTTTCCTACTTGGCGCGCCCCTCTGAGCAGCAATGGTTTTCTGAGTTCATCTTTTTTCCATTCTGCTAAAAAATAATCAATGATACGCTTCATTTTTGTTGGCCCATTTGATCAGAAACAGGGTTTAAGTATAAAAAAGACGGTTGCTTTTTGCAATTTATGTATAAAAAAGACGGTAACTTTTTGTAATTCATGTACAAAAAAGACGGTTAGTTTGTTGTTTTGATATAAAAATAAGAAAAAACGATGTTTTTATGTAATTTTAAAAAGCTGATTTGCATGATACGAGATATTCTTGATGTCAGAATTGAGTTTTGTTTGTTTGATTATAAAAATCGTAAACAATAATTTTTGGCTTTCGCCTTGTATGGTAAGCCTCTATTTTAACGAGTTTATGATTTTTTACCGAAAATAAGTGATCGTGTGATACACTTGCCTGCAAGGTGAGGGTGTAACATAAGGTGTGCAAAAATGGTGGTAGAAAAAATTGGTGTCGATCTGGTTGCTCAGGGGCTGTTAACCGAGCAACAATTGGATGCTTTTTTGCAGCAGTGCGTACAAGAAAAAAAACGATTACATACAGTTCTTTTGGAAAAAAAAGTGATTGCAAAAAACGATTTGTTGCAGTCGTTTGCGCGTGTTTTTGGGATGAAAACGCTTGAGACCATTACCGAAGAAATGGTCGAGCCGCGCGTGCTGAGTAAAATTCCACTTAAATTTTTGCGTACACATTTAATTATGCCGGTGGTGGTCGATGGTAAGCGTCGATTGGTAACGTCTGATCCTATGGACCTTGAACCACTTGATGATTTGTCGTATCTGATTGCTGTAGAAGCCGACCCGGTGTTGGCGATCGATGACATTGTGCGAGAGAGCATCAACAAATTTTATCCATTCGAGACCAGCTCAGAGATGATGGACGAGCTCAAAGCAGGAGAAAGCGAAGAAGATTTTGATCTTGATGCTATCGAAGAACGCGACATCATGGAGATGGCAAATGACGCGCCGATTGTTAAATTGGTAAATCATCTTATTTTCCAGGCGGTCAAGGAAGGAGCATCTGATATTCATATCGAGCCCTTCGAAAAAGATTTGAGCATCAGATACCGTATTGACGGGGTGATGTATCAGCGAACAATGCCGCCAAAACGATATCAATCGGCGATTGTTTCGCGTATAAAAATTATGGCAAACATGGACATTGCCGAAAAACGACTTCCTCAGGACAATCGTATTCAACTTAAAGTCGCCGACAGACCAGTTGATCTGCGTATTTCTGTGTTGCCCTGCAATTTTGGTGAGCGCGTGGTAATGCGTATCTTGGACAAAAGCAAGGGGCTTTCTAGTCTTGATACATTAAATCTTTCCAAGGAAAATCTGGCGATTATCCAACGCGCGATCGAGCGACCAAATGGGATTGTGCTGGTGAGTGGACCTACCGGTTCTGGTAAAACAACAACATTGTATTCTTTGCTTTCAAAACTCAATTCTCCCGATGTGAATATCATCACCGTAGAAGATCCTATCGAATACACCATCGCGGGAATTAACCAGGTTCAGGTGCACGAAAAAATTGGGTTAACTTTTGCAAATGCATTACGATCTATTTTGCGGCAAGATCCAGATGTTTTGTTGATTGGTGAAATTCGAGATGGCGAAACAGCACGGATTGCAACTCAAGCATCATTGACGGGTCATTTGGTTTTTAGCACCATTCACACGAGCAGCGCTCCAGGAACCATTACACGGTTAATCGACATGGGCGTAGAACCATTCTTGGTGGCATCATCACTTGCGTGTGTTATTTCGCAGCGGTTGGTGCGCAGATTGTGCGAAGACTGCAAGGCGGTGCACAAGCCAAGCGAAGCGCAACTTGCGCGTGCCGGAATTTCTGAGCAGCTGGCCAAAGAAATTACTTTTTATAACGCCGTTGGATGTGATCGCTGCTTTAAAAATGGCTACAAGGGACGAGTTCCATTGTTCGAAGTCATGGAGGTTGGGCAGGAACTTGCAGAGTTGATATCTCAACACGCCGAAGCGGGAATTATTAAGAAAAAAGCGAGTGAGCTTGGGATGGTACAGTTGGTTGACGATGGTGTGCGGTTGATTCGTGAAGGGCTAACGACCATCGATGAAGTTTTGACCGTTTCTGTGGCAGACTTGTAGTGCGCGGAGTGGGTTGCGTGTTATGACAACTTTTGCATCTCAGTATGTATGGTCAATTCGAGCTTTTTTTATTTGCTTGAGTCTTGTTTTGGTGAGTTATCATCCATCAATTCAGCGCAGTGTTATCGATTCGCTTGTGCATTCGTTTGAGCGCGATGCACAAGCAAAACTCGAATCTTCTAGCGCGGTTTTTCATCTCGTTCCGGGAAAAGTGATTTTCAGCGATGTTGTTGTAAAAAAAAAAGACGAGGCATTCCCGGTTCTTCTTGCAAAAAAAAGCAGCATTGATTTTGCACCATTTCAAAGCATCGTTTGTGTGAAATTTGTATTCCAAGCAGCTGTTTTTGGCCTGCGACTGCCACTTCATCGAGGGATAGATGGCGTGTTTGATGTTATTGATTTGTTCAAAGAACTTTTGAGTACAAAATCTGCACACATTTTGCTTCGTACCGTAGATTTACATGGTTTGTCGATAGGAAACATTTCGGGTGCTGTTTCGGTTGAGTCAAGCAACGAATATGCAGAGGAAAAAACAAATGTATGTGTGGATTCTGGAACATTTCTTTTTCCCGTAGACATGAACAAAAAATATCCTTCTCGTATTGGGAAAATTGGGATTACTGTGCCCGGAGTTGATGGCGTACGTAAAATTTATGGAGAGATCGTCGGAAAGGGCGATACGTCAATTATTGCGTTAAGAGAAGGTGAATCAGCGCGCATGGTTATTGAACATACCAAGGGACAGGTAAAATATCGCTGTCTTGCACCACTTGATGATGTTGTTGCGTGTGCTGCGGCGCTTTTCCCCGAAGAAAAGATCGATAAAAAATATGCAGGAATGAGGCCCAAAATTCATGGGTATGACGTAGTGGTCAAGTTTCGAGGTGCTTACGAGCCAGATTCAAAAAAAGGGAACTTGCAGTGGATTATTCACCACATGCAGAGCTCTAAAAAACAACAACTTATTGGAGTTGCTCGGCACGAAGACAAGGCATTTACGTTGCATGGGGATTTTAAAGATTCGGACAACTCGGTGATCACCTTTTCTGCTGCTGGTGATGTTCGGCAAAAAAAATGGCATTTTGATCTAAAGAATTTAACGAAAATGACATTACCATTTGGAGCGCAGGTTGAACCTGGTGATTTTACCGTCAAGGGGAAGCGGGGTTTATTGGGAAATGTTTTTGGAGGATATTCTGTTAAGGCGTTGTTTGGTCGTGAGCGCGAAAATAAACAGCTCGCTGCAAAAGGTATTTATTCGTATCACGATGACTTATTTTCGATTGTAGGAAAAATAAATGATCGCGTTTCCTTTTGCTCCGCCAACTGTGATGATGGGTTTAAAATTAAGCGAGCAGCACTTTTGGATGAAAAAAATAATGCAGAGCTTTTTTTGCGAAGTGATGACGCAACAGCAGGTCGATTGACTGGAAAAATCAAAGGAAAAGCGCTTGCGGCATTATTGCCTTTGCAGCTTAAGAGCAAAATTATTGGTGATTATGGGTATTTGGAGTTGGCCTGTGATCAATCAAAAATGCCAGAGCGGTGCAGCGGGACAATAACTGTTAAAGATGCATCGTTTTGTGTTGGCGGAAGTTCGAATGCCTTTCTTTCTGCAGGAATGCAATTTGATATCGATTTTTTATTGAATGCAGCAACTTTTTCTGAGATTGAGCTACAAAGTGCGTGTGGTTTTCTGGTTTCTAAAGAAATTTTATTGAATTGGGGCGATCGGGGAGTGTTGTTTGCGCATATTCCATTTGGGGTGCGAAACTTTTTGGTAAATCGAGGGAAAGATTTTTACGTGATTGTTGATGGTGATTGCGCATTTGATTGGGTTGACGGAGGAAGGCATTCGGTTGATGGATCATTTATTATAAAAAAATCCAATCTTAACAATCTTCCGTCCGATGATTCCGGGCTTAATGAAGGTGGATTGTATTCAACCTTGCTTAAAAAATCAGAATTTTTTGGCGTTGATGGAGCAATCACGATTAAGACTCAAGAGCCGCTGAGTGTTAATCTTCCCATATTGCGTACAAATATTCATATTGATGCAAAAATTGATATTGGAATCCAAGGTGGTGGCAGTATTATTCCAAAGGTTTCAGGAACGCTCAAGCTGGATGGTGGCGAGCTGGATATTTTGGGAAGAAGCTTGCGGATAATGCGAGGGTTGATACATATTCTGCCAGCTCAAAACGATAATCCCCTCATTGATTTTCTTGCGTATACAAACATTAAGCAGTATCGAATAGCAATTCATGGCACGGGAACATTGCAACGTCCTCACTTTGTTTTTGAATCAGCGCCGCCGCTTTCGCAGGAGCAAATAATTGGACTGATGCTTTCTGGTGTCGAGCATGCTGATATAAATCAGCAGCTACCAGGAATTTTTTTGCAAAATATTCATAAAATTCTGCAGGCCCCAGAAAGTGGGGAGAAAAAAAACCTCTTTCAAGCCTTGTTTAATTCATTGAAGTATATTCAATTGCTGCCGTATCAAGATGATTTGTCTTCACAAAAAACCGTCAAGGCGCGGCTGAATGTTGACCTTGGGCCTCACTTGCGAGCGCTTTTTCACAAAGACATACTGGGAAAAGAGGCTATTGCACTGCAATTTGAGTACGATGTAAGCAACGACGTTTATTTGAGGTTTTTGCGACAAGCGTCTGGGTTTGTTGGTGCCGAAGCTGAGATGCGATTTAAGTTTTAATATTTCAGGGAGCGGTCTGATTTCCTCCTGAAAATAAAGACGATCATTTTAATGTATTTAGTAAAAATGCTTTATTGATCAGAGTATTTGTTCTCTTTTTTATTGATTTTTTTCTCGGCGGTTTTCTATTATAAAAGTATGGATGTGACCTGCGGTGTGATTTTGAGCACAAGGGTATAATATTTTGAATTTTTGAACTGTGGAAAAGATGAGATGAATAAAAAATGGTATTTATTGATCGGGTTGAGTCTTGCCACAATAACGGTTGATGGAACAAAAGACTCGCGATTAGAAGAGTTAAGAAGAAGACCCATTCTTTTTGGTGTTGATATTTCAGCAAGAGAGCTTGAAGAGCAATTAAAGCGAAAAACAGAAAAAGGTTCTTCTCCTGGGCCACATCCCGCTCGAAGAATTAGGGTTTGGAGATCTTCAGATGAAGAATCGAAAAAAGATGACGAAGAGGGCAAAGAATAAGTTGGGGTATTTTTCTAAGGAGTAGGGTATGAATTTCAAAGTTATAACCATGTTTTTGTTTACGGTTGCTTTTGGTTTGAGCGCACAAGGTCAGCAAGGTGGCTCGTCTGTGGCAATTCAGCAGTTGCAGGAATCGTATGATGCTGCGCAGCAAGTTCAGGATGCTGCTCAAAAGGGATACGATAATACCAGCGGCCTTGATAAGGCAAATGCGCTGACGTTATTAAATTCCGCAAAAGATGCTGCTGCAAAAGCAAAGCAAGCCTTGGATCGAGCTCGAGCGATTGCTTCAAATGCCAAAGCACAAAACGCTCAGCAATAAAAAGTTTAAATAACAAAAAAGAGGTCGGAGTTTTATTTCCGACCTCTTTTTTGTTGATTTTTTAGTAACGTGCTAAATTCAACATTTGAGCGAGAGATAGATTTTGTCTTTGATGTGAAGCCATCATGAGCTCGGCATAATAATAATCACCGAGATATTTTTTTGCTTGAGTAAAAGTAATTTTTGCGTCTCTGAGTGGCTTTATTATTTGCTCAAGTTGTTGTTTATCTGAGCGTGCATGCACGGATCGAAGTGTTCCGGATTCTGTTGCTAAGATTTCATCGCATAAGATTATTTCTTCGTTTACAAAGGCTAAAAGCTGTGTATTGTCTCTGAGGCGAGAAACCGTTGTTTTCTTTGAGAGCGCGAAAAGTTCGCGATCTGAGTATGTATCTGCTTCTTCTCTAGCTTGATCGTGTCTTGAGACTCTGTGGATACTTCTTCTGTCGCTTGGTGAAAATTCTGGGCTGACTACTCGACCAGGGTATTTTTCTGGAGAAACAATAGAATCAATATCTGTGATAGTTAAAGCTGAACCAACAGAAAAACCTGAAGCTGGTGCTCTTGGTGGGCGTTGTTCTGCGATGGTATGTCGTCGTTCTCGAGCGCGTCGAGCAGCTGCTGTTGTAGGGCTTTGAAAATCGCCATCAAGTTCTATGATGGTATCATCAAAACGAACTCTTTGTTGTGGCCCACGAAGGGAATGTCTCACGTCGCGAGTTCTTGGTGAATGTATTACTGGTGATACTCTGACGTGGTGGCGTGGTGATCCGCGAGGTGCGACTGGGGCCCGCTGCGTGGTTCTTCCGCGAGGACTTGCGTGAGCGCCACCTGCACGGCCAGCGCCAGCAAGGCCACGTGGAGAAGTGATTGGAGTTGTAAGAAATTCAAAATCTAATGGAGAAACTTTTGCGCTTGCTCGTGCGCTTGCTCGTGGTGCTCGATCGCCAGCTGCATGATGATGAGTGGTTACGTTGACAGAGGTTGTTCCTTGAGGGCGTGGAACATACACTGTGGCTTGTATATCGCCACCCGAGCACATTCTAAACATTGAAAAAATCTCAACAGGTATAAGTATCGCGGATAGTAAGAGCACAGAAAGTGCTTTTTTATGAAAATTATGAATCATTAAGACTCCTTTACGGTACACAGGAATGGCAAAATTAATTTTTAAAAGGCCGATAGATCGCGAAGATCGGCGAATAATATCCTGACTTTTGCCATAATCTGTAAATTTTATTTAGATACGGTGGTTTTCTATTATGTCAAGCAGGATTGATTCTGTGAAAAAGTTTAATTTAAGCTTGCTTTTGTTAAAAATATGCAAATCGTGACGTATTGAAACAAAAAAATTGAGAAATTAAGACGTTTTTAGGGCTGGGTGTCGAGTGTTCTGAGCCTATCATGCTGTTTTATAGTGGAAGAGTATTTTTAGTTGCGATATGATTGGGCCGATTTGTTTTTTGATTTCAGACCCAGAGGTTTTTATGGAAAAAAAGTTTTTTATTTTGGCCAGCTTTGTTGTTTTTTCTCAGTTTATATTTTCAACAACGACATTGTTGTTGACCTCTGCACATCCTTCAAAGGAAAGTTACATCAAGCATCAGGAAAATTTTCTTAGGACGAATTTGTTGGTGCAAGAAGTTGCATACGATATATCTTGTGGGATTTCAGAGTTACTAGACGCTAAAAAACCTCGGGCATTAATTATCAATACAACTTACGCTGACGGGAGATTTATCTTCCATTTTGATGATTTGCCAGATCAAATTTTAACTGACCAGGAGCTTGTAAAAGCTTTAGTTGGGCGAGGCCTTGCCTGTGATGTTGAAAGCGAAAATCGAACAATCGAATTTGTTTTTTTGAATGGTAATGCAACCTATGATTTGTGTTGTAGGTTACAAAGCGAGTGTGGTATTCCGGTGGTTGTTGGATGGAAAGAGGAAGATGCTTTTTCTAGTAGGGCATACATAATGGGCGCTTTTTTTATGCGATTATTATCGCTTGAGTTTTCTTATGAACAAGCATTTATTGCGGCCGCTGAGGCTTGTAGATTTCCCGCAACTGCTAGCAAATTAGAGATTTATTTGATGATCAAATATTCTGATCGATATCCTGTTGAGTTGGCCGGTCGGCGAGGAGCGTTTTTTAAAAATAAATGTGATGCAGCAATCGTCGAATAAAAAAGATGTCATTTTTTGAAAACAAAAAGGAGCGAATTTCAAACTCGCTCCTTTTTGTTTTTTGTTAATTACTCTTGCTTAGTACATTCCAGGCATGCCTGCTGGCATTTTGTCTTGCGCTGGTTTGTCTTCTGGGATATCAGAAACCATCGCTTCTGTGGTGAGTAATAATCCGGCAATCGATGCGGCATTCTGAAGTGCTGAGCGTGTAACTTTGGCAGGATCAACAATCCCTGCTTTTACCATGTCGGTAAAGATTTCATTTTTTGCATCAAATCCGATGTTGCCTTCGGTGTTTTTGATTTTATCAACGATGACTGCGGCATCAAATCCTGCATTGCTTGCGATTATGCGTGCAGGTTCTTCAAGTGCTCTGCGAATAATTGCAACACCCAACTGCTGATCCCCAGAAAGAGAAAGCGCATCAAGAGCTTTTTGTGCACGAATGAGCGCAACGCCCCCGCCGGCAACAATTCCTTCTTCGACTGCTGCGCGCGTTGCATGCAGTGCGTCATCTACGCGATCTTTCTTTTCTTTCATCTCGGTTTCGGTTGAAGCGCCAACGCGAATTACTGCAACGCCATCAGATAATTTTGCAAGACGTTCTTGAAGTTTTTCTTTGTCGTAATCGGAGGTTGCAAGTTCGATTTCTTTATTAATTTGTGCTGCGCGTTGTGCGATTTCTTCTTCGGTTCCTGCGCCATCAACAATTACACAGGTGTCTTTGGTTGCAGTGATTTTTTTTGCAAATCCAAGATCGGAGAGTTTCATGTTTTCAAGTTTAAGTCCAAGCTCGTCAGAAACCACAGTTCCGCCAGTCAGAATAGCAATATCCTGAAGCATAGCTTTTCTGCGATCGCCAAATGCTGGAGCTTTCACTGCACAGACGTTCAGCACGCCACGCATTTTGTTTACAACCAGTGTTGCAAGAGCTTCGCCTTCGATGTCTTCAGCGATGATAAAGAGTGGACGACCTTGTTTTGAAACTTGTTCAAGGACCGGAAGCATATCTTTCATGCTGTTGATTTTTTTGTCACAAATTAAGATCGAAGCATTATCAAGCTGTGCAATCATCTTGTCTGAATTGGTGATGAAGTATGGAGAGAGGTACCCACGATCAAATTGCATACCTTCAACAACTTCAAGTTCACTTTCCATTCCTTTTGCTTCTTCAACGGTGATAACGCCATGACGACCAACGCGTTCCATCGCTTCGGCAATTAAATTTCCGATGGAGCTGTCTGAATTTGCAGAAATGATAGCAACTTGAGCGATTTCTTCTTTGCTCGAAACAGGTCGTGCAGCACTTTTGATTGCCGCAACTACTTTTTCAACCGCGCTTTCAATTCCGCGTTTGATGTCCATAGGATTTGCGCCCGCAGTGGTGTTTTTGAGGCCTTCGCGATAAATCGACTGAGCAAGGATGGTTGCGGTGGTTGTTCCGTCGCCGGCAACATCAGCGGTTTTTGATGCAACTTCGCGGACCATTTGTGCGCCCATGTTTTCAAACTTATCTTTAAGTTCGATCTCTTTTGCAACGCTCACGCCGTCTTTGGTGATAATGGGAGAACCAAAAGATCGCTCGAGAGCTACATGTCGCCCTTTGGGCCCAAGGGTTACTTTAACGGTATCTGCAAGGGTGTTTACACCGGTTAAAAGTTTAGCACGTGCCTTGTCGTTAAATAAAATGTGTTTAGCCATGGATCAATATCCTTATTGGTTAGATTTTTTAGCATTAAGAATTTTTTGTGGAATATGTTTTTGCTTCGAAAACTTCAGCAAGGATTTCATCCTCGCGCAAAATGACATAATTTTGTCCATCAACAGAGACTTCGGTTCCGGAGTATTTACCAAAAAGAACGGTACTTCCGATGTTGACGCCGATGGGACGAATTTTTCCATCGGTGAGAACTTTTCCTTCTCCAACGGCTTGGACTGTGCCGGTTTGTGTTTTATTGTCTTGAACGG
>VHBT01000026.1 GCA_016871815.1 Candidatus Dependentiae bacterium | reverse complement strand
TTACGCCAACCTCTGGAGAAATCAGTTATTTTTCAGACAATTTTTTTCTCAACCGCACAAAATGTCTGGCAAAAATTGGATACGCAAGCGGATATGAACGACTGCCGCACAGACTTTCGGTTTATGAGAATCTTGATATTGTGGGGCGAATTTATGGTCTTTCGGCAAATACTCGCAAGCAACAAATAGAACTCTTATTAAAATCATTTGACATCTGGGACAAGAGAGACGCCGAAACAGGCTCTCTTTCGGCTGGACAGTCAACACGAGTTATGCTTTCAAAAGCATTCATCGCTCGCCCAGAAATTATTTTACTCGATGAACCTACCGCGTCACTTGATCCGGACATTGCAATCGAGGTTCGCAAATTTATTCTTGAGTACAAAAAAAACACCCAATCAGCATTTCTTATAGCATCTCACAACATGGACGAAGTTGCTGAACTTTGCGGACGCATCTTGGTTCTAAAAAAGGGAGAAATTATCGCCAACAATTCTCCCGCAGAACTTGTTAAAACAATTTCTCAAACACATGTTCACCTACATATCACAGAAAATCTTTCTGCGGCCCTAGAACAACTCAAACACTCAGGAATTATTCACACAAATTTGGGCGCTCAAATTTCAATCACAATCGACGAACATCAAGTCGCTCGACTCCTAAGTCAACTCGCTAGCGTTGGTGCAAATTACTCATCGATATCGATTGATAAGCCTTCGCTTGAAGATTATTTTTTGTCACTTACCAAAAAGGATTAATAAATGATTTCTTTTTCTTCTGTGTGGGCAATTACGCTGCGCCATCTTCGGCTATGGAAACACGATCCGAATATTCCACTCTTTTTTTTATATTGGCCACTTCTTGATGTACTTATGTTTGGATATCTTGGCATGTGGGTCTCTCGGTCACACGCGAGTGAATTCAATAACTACTCCTTAATTGCTATCGTTTGCCTGCTTTGCTTTCAAGTTTGCAGCAGAGGCTGCAATTATTTATGCACCTTTTTAAATGAAGAACTATGGTCAAGTAATGTAGTAAATCTTTTTTCACTTCCGTTGCAACTAGCAGAATGGATCTGTGCTTCAATTATATTTACTGCAATAGGGTGCACCATTACGGCAATTGCAGGAATTGGATTTGCGGTAACACTCTATGACGTATCATTTTCTGATCTTGCATATAATTTTATAGTTTTTGCACCACCATTATTTTTATCGTGCATTTGGCTCGGTTTTACAGCACTGAGTTTTTTAATTTTATTCGGGAAAAGAAGTATTGAATTGGCATTTGTTTTCACATGGTTTTTTCTGCCTTTTTGTGGCGCATATTTTCCCATAGATGTTCTTCCAGGATGGGGAAAAACTATCAGCAGCTTTCTTCCGATGACCCCAGTCTTTCAGGGCTTGCGCGGATTACTACAAAACGGTCAAGATGCAACTCCATTTTTAATAAAAGGATACTTCCTAGGACTTTTGTATGCCGCAGTTGGAATAGCTCTTTTTGTGTATAACTTTAATAAAGCAAAAAAGAGTGGTCTTGCTCGCTTGACAGAATAACTCATCAAGCGATCAATCTACGGAGAATAACTATCCTCTTCGTCTCCGTCGTAATCAACACTCAAAGAACTAAAGCTTTCAGCTACAAGAAAATCTCGCTCACAATCTTCACAACCGCATTCGCGGCTATTAATCGCGTGTAATTTCGACTCACCAAAAAGCACTCTGGGAAACCAGCCACAAGTTGCTTCAAGTGCACGTTCACCCAAAAGGCAATAAGTATTGCAAGCAGTGCAAAAATTACTCGAAGCACATGAATATGCTTTAAATTCGCTCGGAAAAAACGGAACGTTATACTGAACCCAGCCTTGAATTTGTAAGCTGTAGATATCCTGAACAAAAACAGATTCTTTCTCGGGAGAAGCAAAACCTATCGGTATAAATGGAAAATCAAATGTTTCAAATCTTGGAGTATGTTTTTCAACAGCCACTCTTACTAAATCTTTTTCAGGATCAACAATAAGTACATTTTGCCTAATTAAAAAAGATTGATGCTCTGTATCTCTACTTCTAACTCGATGATTAAAAACAACTTGATCTATCGAAAAAACATTAAAACACAAAAAACCAATAAGGATTACCAATATCACAAAATGTCTCCAGGCGACGATTAATTTCGCGATTAGATAGCAAAAAAACAAAGAAATGGAAACAAACAGATATTTTTTTGCTAGAATGTGGCCCTGTAAATAATAAATCTGGGAGATCGCAAAACGATGAGCATCAATCCACAAATTGTAGAGCGCATTAAATCAGAAGGCGCTCGCTGGCAAACACTCAAAACTGAAATCCAAAAAGTTGTTGTTGGACAAGACCTTAATATTGAACGTATTTTAATCGGCCTGCTGTGCAATGGACACGTTCTTCTTGAAGGTGTTCCTGGTCTTGCAAAAACAACTATGGTCAAAACCTTAAGCCTTGCCTTAGGGTTGCAATTTTCACGTATCCAATTCACTCCAGATCTACTTCCAAGTGATCTTTTGGGAACACTTATTTACAACCAAAAGACAGGCGAATTTATCACAAAAAAAGGACCTGTTTTTACCAACATTCTTCTTGCCGATGAAATCAATCGATCTCCCGCAAAAGTTCAATCTGCTTTGCTCGAAGCCATGCAAGAACATCAAGTTACGATTGGTGAACAGACCTTTAAAATTGATTCTCCATTTTTGGTTCTTGCAACACAAAACCCAATCGATCAAGAAGGAACATACCACCTTCCTGAAGCTCAGGTTGACAGATTCATGTTCAAGCTTCACCTTACCTACCCAACACAACAAGAAGAAAAATTAATTGTCTCAAGGCAAAATTCAACTCACGCCGTTCAGCAAGTTCTTTCTCACCAGGACATTCTTGATGCTCAAGCATGCGTCAAAGATATTTTTGTTGATGAGCGAATCACTGATTATATTATTTCGATTGTGCATGCCACCAGAAACCCTGAGGCTTTTGGAGTTGATGCAAAACAAGCAATTGCGTTTGGAGCTTCACCTCGAGCAACAATCGCGCTTCAAAAAGCAGCTCAAGCTTTAGCATTTATCAAAAAACGTCATTTTGTTATCCCAGAAGATGTAAAAGCTCTTGTTCATGATACACTCAGGCATCGAATTATTATGTCATACGAAGCAGAAGCTGATAGTTTGACTTCTGACATGATGCTTGACAAAATCATTTCAACATTGCAATCGCCGTAAGTATGATCTTGACACCAAAAAAACTTACCTACTATTTTCGTACAAACAATAAAAAATAATCGGCGGATATAATGAACCAACACTTGTGGGCAGTAAACTCTTTTCTCTTGTGCATGCTGTGCTTCACGCTTTTTTTTTCGCTCTCATTTAAACAAGCAGTCCCTCGTGGAGACAGTACTACGATTCCAGCGAAAAAAAAGTCTTTAGCAAATCCTCAGGTTTCTTTGGACGAATTATATGGTCCACGAGAAATTTTTGGATTATTCGAAAAACCCACAGAACCCGCCATTAAAACACTTGATATTCCAGCTGCTCCACAATTTTCATCTCCAACCCCACCACAAGCTCCAAAAAACAATTTGGTAAAGTTAGCACCACCACTATCCATTTCGATTAGCGGAATAATTTTCTCTCCAAAGCGAATCGACAAAAGCGTAGCTATGATTTCTGACGAAACAAACAAAGAAGCGATGTACCACGTTGGAGACAAAATCAAAGATGGGATAATCATTAAAATTGGACAAGAAAGAATTGTTATCTTGCGGTCAAATGGTCAACAAGAAACATTCTTCTTACGCAAAAACGTAACCCTTGAATCACTCGGAGGAAAAGACGAACCTGACTCAAATTCGCTAAAATTTGGCGTTGAAAAAGGTGAAAATAAATACGAAATCAGCAAAAGTCTTTTCTGCTCAAAAATCCAATCCGTTGGCGATTTCCTCAAAGAATTTGACCTAAGTCCAATCTACAAAAACAATCAAATTAGTGGATTTAAAATTTGCAACACAGCTCAAGATTCTTTTGCGGGATCTTTGGGAATCAAAGAAGGCGATGTGTTAACAGCTATTCATGAAAAACCTATCAATGACATGAAAAACAGAATGAGTGTTTACGAGTTATTCACCAATAAAGATTATCCAAAAGAATTTACCATCACACTTTTACGTGATAAAAAAGAATTGAAAAAACATCTTACAGTAATTGAAAAACATCGTATGAAAATGCCATCATCCTCCAAAGATTCTGATAAAAAAACAGATTTTACCAAACCACAGAAAAATAATTCTCGGATGACCGACGAAGCGTACAATGAAATGATAGAATCAATGCGAAAGCAGCTTGCCGACAATGTTAAGTCGCGAGCATATGCGTCACGAATTAGGTAGCAGGGAGATATGCGTGTGAAAAATGTAACCAAAATACTCATAATCCTTGTAACGTTTTTGCTTCAAGCATCTACGTATTGTGCGCCTGAAAAAAAACACTCTTCGCACAAAGAAGAAATCGAAGAATTGCTCAGCAAGGCTTCATCTCCTAAAAAATCTCATGGGGCCAAAGAAATTTTTGTATACAATCCAAATCTCCCACCGCCAGAAAATGTATCCGATGTTGGCGACCGCCCAGACGAACCATCGATTTCTGACATTCTAGAAGAAGACAAAGAAGAACTTGCTATCAGGCCAAATTTTGAAAACGCCGATTTAGAAAATTTCATTAATTTTGTCGCCCAACTCAGCAAAATTAATGTTATCCCGACAAAAGATACTCAGGGCGTAAAAGTTTCACTTAACATGCGCACCGATTTAAGCAAAAAAGATGTTTGGGAGGTTTTTTTAACCGTTATTGAAATGGCTGGATTTACTATCAACAAAGCAGGAAATGCGTACCGCGTTTTGCGGCAAGATGCAAAACGAACAGAGCCTCTGCCTGCATACATTAACGTTCCCGCTCACACGCTGCCAGATTCTGACCAAAGCATTAGATTTGTAACATTTTTAAGAAACATTCAGGCAAGTGAAGTTGAAGGACTACTCAAAGGAATGCTTGGACCCGGTGGCGATATTGTTCGCCAAGACAATGTTAACGGATATGTTCTTACCGATAAATGTCACAACATTAAAGCCGCAATGACCATTATCAACGAGCTTGATAATACTGGTCTGCGCGAAGAAGTTGCTGTTATTCCCCTGAAAAAAAATGACGCTTCAGATGTCAAAAAACTGCTTGAAGAAATGACCAAAAGCGCAGGAGATCGAAACAATAATGCAATTGTTGCGCGCCTACTCGGAAAAACCCAAGAAAGTACTGAATATTTTTCTGCAACTACAAAAATTATTGCTGAAGACCGCAGTAACTCACTGATTCTTTTGGGAAACCAAAAATCAATTAAAAAGATTGAAGAATTTATCGCGAAATATATTGAACGAGAAGAACCTCAAGTAGATTCTCCAATTCACCGCTATCAACTTGAATACAGTGACGCACAAACCATGAAAACGCTTTTGGATGACATCGTAAACAGCCAGACAGATTCGGGAACAGAAAAATTTGGTGGGGTGCGGATGGGAGGAAAATACTTCAAAAAAATGCGCTTTGAAGTCGATAAAGAAAGCAACTCACTCCTTGTTTCGTGTATCGACAAAAAAGATTGGAAGATGCTTAAGCAAACCATCAAACAGCTTGATACACCTCAACCACAGGTGGTGATAGAAACACTTGTGGTCGATATTGATTTGCAAGATGGAAAAGAACTTGGCGGACAAATGAGAATGCCAAAAAGCGATCAGCCATTTTCTAATATTGGCTGGCAAGCAGCTGCGATGGCTCCA
Source organism: Candidatus Dependentiae bacterium (assembly GCA_016871815.1). Taxonomy (NCBI): domain Bacteria; species Candidatus Babelota bacterium. Next base: position 7,937 of record VHBT01000026.1, on the reverse strand, counting down.
ATTGTGACTGCCGGTGAAACATCGAGTAAAACCCTTGCAGGAGACCTTAGCAGTATTTTAAATAACCTGACCCTTGGCAGTGCATCTTTTGCGATAAGCAAAGTATCTGGAGGGGCTTGGGCACTGTTTAATATTGTAAATCAAAATTTTAACACAAGTCTTGTTGATAATTCGTTTATGACTATTGCAAACAGGGTTTCCTCAACATTCTCTGTCGGGGAGTCTCGTCGAATCATCTCGGCTGTTTATAGCGGTCAAACAGGTAACTCAAATTCTTATGAAACAAAGCCTGTCGCAACATCGTATACGTATACACCTCAAATCAACTCTGATGGACTTGTTAACCTAAGTATCGATATCTCTTTAAATGAATTTACTGTTGGAAGTGGCGGAGGAGATACGACCAACAAAACACTCAAAACCACCCTTGCATGCGCAGACGGACAAGTTCTTGTCTTGGGAGGATACGCAAAAACCAAAATAACTGAAGGCTTTACCGACGGGATGCCAATCCTTTCATCAATTCCAATTCTTGGATGGTTATTAAAATACAAAACACGAAAAGTTTCTAAGGTATACACATTCTTCTTTATCTGTCCGACCGTTGTAAAACCACGCTCAAGTCAGGGAATCGATCCATATACACGAATGAAATTGCACAGAGCTCGTAAAGACGTTGCCGACTCGGTACTTACCAGTGTAACGCAAGACCCAATTCATGATTTATTCTTTAATCCAAACAAAGAAAGCTACTTTCATAAAGTTGATGATTTTGCTTCTGCGCGATTCCAACCATCAACCGTCGACCTTGCTCACGATCCATATTACAACCCCGGAATAAAAGATAAAAATCGACTCGATTTTCAGGATGAATATGAGAATGATTTGGTTGTAAGAAGAATGACTGAATCAAATGAAAAAGCAGAAAAATCATCAAAAAAAGACGTTGAAACAAAAACCGAGGCAACAAAGGCTTTCTCGAGAAAAAAAAGTTCTTCTCCTTCTAAAAAGAAAACCATATTAAGTGAAATTTCATCAGAAATGGCAGAACATCCTGCACCGAAAATTCCTAACGATATTATTATGCCAAAAGAAAGCTTAGATAGAGAAATTCAATTTCCCACATATTCAAGCGAAAAACGATCTCGACTAAAAGAACTTCTTGCAAACCCAGACAGCCAAACATCACAAGCAGAGTCTTTGAGTAGTCAACGCTCAGCAATAAAAAAATTAATTGAACCACCTGCAAGCTCGCAAATTCTTCCAGAATCGTTGGCAAAAGCTCCGGAAAGAACAATCATCAACGCAATTCCTATAAAAACAGCCGAAATTCAAGAATTGATATCTCAACAACAAGACCGCAGAGAAAAACTCAAGCAAACATTAAGTTTTGGTGATAAAACACAAGAACAACATCTTGCTCCAATAACAAACCACAGAAACAATCTAAAAAAACTACTTGCATCGTATGATCAACCAAAAAATGAAGTCGCTATTGCAAAAAACGATGCCGTTGTTAACCAGATAAAAGGTGTTAGATAAATGGTGCTTTCACTCTTTTTGCCGACCTACAGCAAACAAAAATTGTTCTTGAGCCAAAAAGTTCTTTCTCTGGCTATGAGAGATGGTTTTTTTGTTGCTCTATCGTGTATCGTTTCTCCGAACAAAATGCTGGTTAAATCTAACACAATTGTTCCATTTAATTTTACCAAAGAGCAAGGCACTTCTGCTGATGAAACAGCCGCTAGCGAATTACAAAAAATTATTTCGTCACTTGGTTCTTTTGATCAAATAATTATTACAGAATCATCTGCAACCTCGATTTTTAAAGAAATTGAACTGCCATTTAACGATCGAGAAAAAATTGCTTTAATTTTAGAAGAAGAACTTGAACCACACTTACCATTCAGCCCAATCGAAGGGCACACCGGTTTTGCGATCAATGATCAAACAACCGATGGTGCATATAAAATTATCACCGCAACGCTGAAAAAAAATGTTTTGCATGAACTTTTTTCTCCGTATCAATTAGCTCATGTAGCACCAACAGGAATAACCGTTGATGCTCAAGGAATTGTTGCCCTTATTTCAGCAACTCAACCACGTGCAAACGAAAAAATAACACTTCGAATAATCGTGGATCCACATGAAAACTATACGCAATTAATTTTTGCTCAAGGCGAATACCTCAGAACCGTAAAAAACATCACAATTGGGAAATCACATCTGTTTTCAAAAGACGATAAACTAACCCTTAATACAGAAAAATATGCTGAATGGATCGATAAAATTTTATTTAGCGCTGATGCACTTGGATTTAAATTCGCACAAGATCAACTCGAACAATCTCTCTTTTTTATGCAACCACCAGAAGACACCGAACAACTGCTAAAAAATCTCTCTGCAAAAACAACCAGAGCTGTTGAAGTTTTTTCGCACGAGGCATGTTTTTCAAAGGAAATTACTCTTGAAGGATCATCAACCGATTCCTTCGACTCTTCGGTATACGCTGCAGCGCTTGGAAGCGTATTGCTCGTAAAAACAGAAAACAAAATTTCTTTAACCACAGAAGCAGTAGAAGAAACGACAGCAAGAACAATCTCTCACAATATTTATATGTTTTTACTTCTCATTTTTTTGAGCGCAAGTTCATTAAGTTTTTTTGGATATCAACAAATTTCTCAACTCGAACAAACCCTTGAGGCAATTGAAAAGAATCAACTAAAAAAACTTTCAGAAAAATTTCCCGTACAATTTGCAGATATGCGTAAACCAACACTCAAACGAGCAATTTCAACAATTGAAGACTTTGTAAAAGAACAAGAAATAAATATGTTTGGTGGGAAAAATCTTCGCGCACTCGAATTTTTATACGAACTTACACAGCTTATTGATCAGCGCGCCTTTAATTTAAATGTTTCAGCAATATCTTTTACACTGAGCGAAGATGACAAATCCCCTCGTGCAGCTCTTGATGGAATATTTAAATCAAAAACAGATGCGCATTACAGCGATTTTGGAGTATTTGAAAAACATTTAAATAGCTCAAAAGGGATTATGCTCACAAAAGATACCGAAAATAGTTATTCTGACGATGCTCATGGCGTAAAGTTTACCGCACGATTTAAAATGCGCGACTCAAAAGAAGAAGAATCATGATAAAATTGATAGCAAAATTTATTACAACAACGCCGGCAGATCTTATTCGAAAATACTTATTAGGGCTTACTCTTTTTTTGACCCTTCTGCTGGGGTTCTCTTTTTGGTACATAACAACAACAAGTAGAAACCTTGCCAGAAATATTCGAATTGCGCGTGAATTAACCGGAAAAGCAGATCTTCTCATCAGCGAATACAATGCAGTCATTCAAGAAGAAGATAATCTTGCAGAAACACTAACTAAAAAAAAGGATTTTACTGGACTTAAAAGCTACTTTGAACGCTTTTGCCAAGCAACAAAAATGACCCCCGAGCCAGGATGGTCAGACACCGCAGAAATAAAAGAAATTAATGGAAATGACCGATTTGAAGAAGAATCGCTTCACGCTCAAATAAAAAACATTAAAATGAAAGACATCGTTCAATATATCGATGCTATTGAAAAAGATGAGCTCTTAACGTTAAAAGAGTTATCCATCGAAAAAAATGACAAAACTTTAGCAATAAAACTTACTGTAGCCGCAAAACGTTTTAAAAGGACGATTGAAGAATGATCAAACAACAAATGACGTATCTTTTTTTCTACTCAATTATACTTTTGGGAACCTGGGGTGCTCTTAACGCTTCAGAATTACCACAACTTCCGCCGCTTGTTGCAATCACACCAAATACAGAGTTGATAGTTGCCAACCAAGAATCGCCGCTTGCTGAAAAGCAAGAAAAAACCACTGAGCAAAAAAAAGAAGTAGCCAAAGAGCTGTCGCCAGAAGATGCAAGTAGCATTGATAATGAAATACTTTCACTCAATTTTGAAAAAACATCTGTTGCTGCGATTGTTAATTTTTTAGCCGAACGAAAAAATATTAACATTATTCCTCACAAAGATTTGGGGAATGCCACCATTTCATTGTACAACTACAAACCTCTTACCGTTGCTCAAGCATGGGATATGTTGCCAACACTGCTAGAAATTAATGGCTTTACGATGAACAAGGTTGGAAACATTTATCGCATCGTAAACTCAAAAGAAAATGGCCGAGAACCTCTTACTATTTATTCTTCGGCAACCGGAACGACCCCAAAAGATTTACCCGAAACCGATCAGGTTCTTCGATACGTTTATTTTTTACGTAATATTAAAGCAGAGAATGCACAAAGTATTTTAAATACAATGTTTGCCGACAGAAGTGCTGTTGAAATAAATAGAGACTTAGACGTCTTATTCATGAAAGAAAAATCTTTAAATATTAAAGCTGCTATGCAAATTATCGAAGAGCTCGATCAAACAGGCTTACGACAAGCGATTCAAATCATAAAACTTAACTACGAAAGTGCAATTGCTATCGCAAAGTTATTTAACGATCAACTACTTGGACCAAAAAACAAAGCAGACAACGCGATTAAATTTTTGTCGCTTAACAAAACAGAGGTTAATTACTTTTCTCCAAACGTAAAAATTATGCCTGACCCGGTCAGAAATACCTTAATTTTAATTGGCCAAGAAAAAGACATTCTGCGGATAAAAGATTTTATTAATACATTTTTAGATGTAGAGCCGATTGCAGAAACACGCGTTCATATTCGCGATATTCGATTCCTTCCCGCAGAGCAAATGCAAAAACTCATCACAAATATTATAAAACCCCCACAAGGCATTTCAAAAGAGGATCTGGCCAATAATAAATTTTTTGAAGACGTAAATATTGTTGCAGAAACACCATCACAGTCAGGCGGTTTGTACGGCAGTGGAAACAGGCTCATTGTAACGTGCGGAAAAGAAGACTGGATGAGAATAAACAAGCTAATCGACAAGCTTGATCGACCTCAACGACAAATCGCTCTTGAGGTCCTGGTAATCGACGTATCTTCAAACGCCGGTCGACAGCTAGGGATGCAATTTCGGCAGAAAAATTTAAGCAAGTTTCTTGATAACACTCTTTCATATGGAACTGCAACGCTTACAGAAACAACCCCAAAACCATCTGCAGGGGCTTCGATGCTTGAAGCCGGAACATCATCTGCAACTACTGGCGCGGTGCTATCAATTGGACCGAGCAATAACTTATGGGCAGTGTTGCGCGCAATGATGAGCGAAACAAACGCAAATATTATTACTCAACCATTTACCGTTGTGGGAAACCGAAAAAAAGCTACTTTTTCTGCGGGAAAAACACAAAATGTGATTGGTGCATTTAAAAACGTTCAAGGCCTGCGGGAACAAGAAGAAAATAAAGCTCTTAACTCAATTAACATTACGCCAAGCATAAACTCAAAAGGGATTGTCGATCTTGATATCAAAATTAATTTTGAAGACTTTGAAGGCTCTACCACAAGCAACGAAATTCAAGTTGGAAACAACAAAACAACTCGAAGTATCGAGACTCGTGCCGCAATGGCGGAAGGCGAAGTTCTGATTCTTGGCGGTCTTACACGATCAAAACAAACAGACACGATCTACGGATTTGAGCCATTTGCAAGCATTCCTCTTATCGGCAATTTATTTAAATCAAAAAAGAAAACAAGCGACAAAAAGAATTTGTATATTTTTATTAGGCCAAGTCTGGTCAAGCCAGAGTCTACCGAAAAACCAGATCCATACACTGAATTTAAAATCGATTATGCAAAGCGACAAATCTTTAACTTCCAGTCATATGGAAAGAGCTCTGATCCTGTTCAACACTTTTTCTTCAAACCTCGCAAATCAACCATTTCTTCTGCGCTTGACGATGTAAAATCAAATCGATTCTCATGGATCGACAACTTTACAGAGCGCCGCTCAATTCCTTCGGCGATGAACTACAAAAAAGCTGATCACTATCAAAACAAACCAGAAGATGATCTCCCGCCAAAAGAAGAGATCAATCCTAAAAATCAAAAAACTGCGTCTTTTTTAAACAAATTTGTTAGCCAAGAAGGCCAGAGATAAGCTGTAATTTTGAATAAAAATTGTAGCCTTATCAAAACCAATGGTCGACTCCATAATTTCTTTTTTCGTTACGGTAACACCGTTTATTGCCCTTGCAATTTCATACACGCTTTTAATAAAAGACAAAAACAGCCAAATTTCTTCACAGCAGAACGATTTTGCTCTTGGCGAAAGAATCATCACAACAAGCGGAATTGTTGGGTATATTTCAAAAAAAGAGGGTGATTTTGTTATTTTAGAAATGTACGACGGCTCACTCATTGAAATTCATAAAACAGCTCTAGATAAAAAATGTACCTAAAAAAAAGACTCCCCGTTCCACTTTTCCCAGCGTTGATAGGGTCTATCGTAGGCATTCTGTGGCAACCGCTTTCATTAATTTCAAGCCCGAGCATGATTTTATGTATTCTTATTGCAAGCATTCCTCTTGTTTTTTTGGCTCATAAACGGGGCTCTGTATTTTCGGCCATAACAACGCTCTATTTTTGCTTGCTGCTCAGCGCATTTGTAAGTGCAACTCCTGGCTATTTTCTAAAAAGAATAAGCGAACAGTGCGCAAACAAATCAATTATGGTCCGCGGAAAAATAGAAGAAATCAAACCACACGGCAGGCAAAAAGTAATCATTTTGCACGATATTTCATATTTCGTGGACGACGTTTGGTTGACCTCGCCGTGGTTTACAACCGCCCGAATTATCGGCTGCTTTTCAAGCAAAATAAAGCCTGACGATCAAATGGAAATAAGAAATATTTACTTCAAAATACCAAAGCCAGATCTGCTGCCATTTCTTTACAAAGAACACTGTCTTGGATTTTTTTTCACCAGCCCCGAAAACTGCACACACTCGCCTGGCCAACCAAGCAAAACAACGCGTATTAAAATGCGCATAAACGACGCGATTGCAAATAATTTATCACGCGACGCCCAAGGCCTTGTCAAAAGCATTTTTTTGGGAAAAAACGAATATTTGCCATCAAAAACAAGGGATCTTTTTGAGCGATGGGGAATTTCTCATTTTCTTGCGCGATCAGGAATTCACTTAATTGTTTTTGCGGCACTACTTATCTGGATACTACAGTACTTTTTGCTTCCACACTGGTTTTCTCGGGCTATTGTTGCAAGTGTGACAATTGCATACTATCTCATCTCATCGCCCTCGATCTCATTTATTCGCGCATTTTCTATGAATCTGCTTCTTGGATTAGCCTTTTTTCTGGGAGAAAGCGCCCAGCTTTTGCATCTTTTTTCAATTATTACACTCGCGGCACTCAATTCAAATCCATTCGTGTTATACGGGCTTGATTTTCAACTAAGTTTTGGGATTTCAGGAGCTCTTATTTTTATTTTTACAATCGCTCATTCTCTGACAAAATCATAGTCAAAATGATACAAAAAAATGGATAGAGTTATGAATACGCCAACGCACCAAAAAAGCGCCGAGTTTAACGTACCTTTGTCAAAAGAAGAGCGCTTACAAAGGTTATTCTCTGAAACAAAAAAGAACACTCATTTACCATACTTTAACCCGCAAGAACAGTTTATTGCAGGGTTTGGAAACAAGGACTCAAAGATTGTTTTTATTGGCGAAGCACCGGGAAAAGAAGAGTCGATTCAAGGAAAACCATTTGTTGGTAAATCTGGAAAACTGCTTTCTGAGCTTTTGCTGCAACACGGAATCAAGAGAGAAGAGCTCTACATCACAAATGTGGTAAAGTATCGACCACCAAACAACAAAACACCTGATTATGCTGAATGCATGGCATGGGCGAGCGCATGCCTGCACGAAGAACTGAGCATTATTCAGCCGCAAATAATTGTAACGCTTGGCGCTTGTGCAACCAAAGTTTTTT